>DAOVJU010000034.1 GCA_030632095.1 Chlorobiota bacterium | reverse complement strand
TTTTTCAATGGTTTTCAAATCATTCTTTAAGCTATTGTTTTTTATATGCCAGGGATGAAGGCCAATTGAAAAATATTGATCTTTTTGCTCCGGAATTATATTTTCAGCATCATTGGCAAATACATTAAAAATTGAAAGAATATCGTTTTGTTTTTCTATGCTATGGGTATGAATATTATAATAATGATCCTGGCTAAATTCAGACATATGTTAGTTTAGATGTGTTTTATAATGTTCGTATTACAATTTGTACAGTTCCCATATTCATCTATTCCCGGGAGTTTTATTGAATAACCCAGCCTGTTAATTGCTAATTGATTGCATTCAGGGCAATACGTGTTCTGGCCTTTTGATGTTAATATGTTTCCTAAATAAACATAATTTAACTCTGCTCTGGCTATTTCGTAAAAACCAAGTAAAGTTTGCTCCGGTGTTTTATGGATATTCATTTTATAGTGCGGAAAATACCTTGAAATGTGCAAAACAGTATTTTCGCCACATTCATTTTTTAACCATTTTATCATTTCTGAGAATTCTTGCTTATTATCGTTTAACCCTGGAATTATCAGGTTGGTTATTTCAAGAAATTTATCTGATTGGGCAATAGTTTTTATTGTATTTTTTACCGGTTCCAGCGATGATAAAGTCTCCCTTTTATAAAATTCTTCATTAAATGCTTTTAAGTCAACACTAAAGGCATCAATGTATAATAATAATTCAGTTAAAGGGCCCTTATTAATGAAACCGTTGGTAACCATAACATTTTTAAAACTATTTTTCTTGGCATTTTTTGCAATATCTAACATGAATTCATACCAGACTGTTGGTTCATTATAGGTGTATGAAATACCAATATTGTTACTTTCGTTTCTTGCTAATTGAATAATTTTGTCAACGGAAACAGGATTTAAAGAATTATAATCTTCATACGAAGCTTGTGATATTTCCCAGTTCTGGCAGAATTTGCATTTTAAATTACATCCGATACTCCCAACTGAAAGAATATTACTACCGGGGTAAAAATGGTATAAGGGCTTTTTTTCAATAGGGTCAACATGAAGTGCGCTCACTTTATCATAAACTTCAGTAACTATTTCTTTGCCGTTATTCTTCCTTACTTTACATATACCATGTTTATTTGGTTTTATTATGCAATTGTGCGGGCATAATACACATTGTAAACCGGAATCCGTTTTAGTGGTGTAAAGAGCTTTTTTCATATGAAAGTATTAGTACATTCTCAATAAATAGTAGTAAATACCATAACCTATAAACAGGCTAATCTTACTTTGAGGTGATTTGGAGTTTTAGTGATTTGGGCTAAATCTCATTTTGAGATGTTGAACGAAACAATATTTCTATATTTATGTAATTACTTGTTATAATAATGAATACAGAACAAGGAATTAAGAATAATGAAGTAATAACTATCTGTTATAATTATAACAAAATATTTAAATTTTCTCCTTTTTGCTATTTTTTTTAGCAGTTTCTATGCTTTTTACAAAAATCGAAATAAGTTCATTATTTTCTTCAATTATTGGGCTCAATTTATTTACTGGCGTAATTAAAGGTTTTCGTTTTATTATTTTTAAGCAAACTAACGTCTCTCTCAATTCCTTCAAAACTACCTTTAACTTATGAACAAAGTCATTTGTAGACTCTGCACTCTGTGCTTCTCCGTAATTTAATGCAGGTGATGTTCCACATCTTATCATTTGTCCTTTTATATATTTCCCTAATGCAGTATTAGGTAAAGATTCAGCAACTTCACTTATTCTGATAGCAAAATCAATTAATCTGTCTTCTAAATCAAACTTTCTCGTATTCTTTTTTTCGTTATTCATCATTCCTTGTTCAATATTCAATATTCAATTATTGATAAAAATATAAAAATTATAATAATTGATTATATTGTTATATGTAGTAACTGAATTTTCAGTACCTCAAAATAATATTTAGCCACCATGACCTTTAAATTACAACTTCAATCGCTTCAATCAAATTCACCAATTGATTATAAGTTGATCTGCTCACCGTGGTTAATGGCAAGCGTAAGTGATTTGAAAGAATCCCTTTAATGCTCAAAGCAGCTTTAACACCGGCAGGATTACCATCAACGAACAAAGAATGAATAATGTCAATTAACATGTAATGATATCTCCTGGCTTCCTCAATATTACCCTTGAGGGCATTATTTATCAGTTGTGTAAATTCATATGGAAAAGCATTTGCAGTAACAGAAATAATTCCGTCTGCTCCCATCGACATAAGTGGTAAAGCAAGTGCATCGTCACCTGAAAGCACTAAAAAGCCATCAGGTTTATTTTTAACAATTGTTCCAATTTGATCCAGCTTACCCGATGCTTCCTTAACTGCAATGATATTAGATACATCATGGGCAAGTTGTAAAGTAGTTTCAGCAGATATATTTGAGCTGGTTCTTCCAGGCACATTATAAAGAATTATCGGAACAGGTGAAACACATGCTATTGATTTATAATGTTGATAAATTCCTTTCTGACTTGGCTTATTGTAATAAGGAGATACTGATAAAATAGCATCAATTCCTTCAAAATCAGATGATTTTATTTGAGTAATTATTTGATTAGTATTATTACCTCCAATTCCTTTTACTACCGGAACTCTTTTATTAACAACTTCGATAACATAACTTACTACAGCATTTTTTTCATCAATATTCATTGTTACTGCTTCACCGGTTGTGCCTAATACAACAATATAATCTACATTATTTTCAATTATATAGTCAAGTAGTTTTTTTAATGCTTTAAAATCAATGCTTCCATCAGCTCTGAACGGAGTAACTATCGCAACTCCTGTTCCTTTGAATTTTGAATTACTCATTTTCAATTCTTTCTTTTCGTTTAATAACAGATAAATAATGTGTTATCTGATCAATTAAAAATTCAACTGTTTTGTTCTCTTTTATATCAATCATCATATCCATATAACTTGATGCATTAGTAAATCTTCCAATTTTAAAAGTTGAATTTTTAAGTGATGCAATATAATTTAAACAGAAAAGTTCTGATAAACTCAAATCAATCAGAATATCTGATTTTGTTTTAATAAAGTCGTGAATAATTTCAGATTTAGGAATGTTTAACAGGTTCTTGTCTTTACGGCAAAAAAAATCGAAATTATTAATTAAATACATTTGCTGCGGAATAACTTTAGCATTTACATATCCCATTGCTCTGACTTTCTTATTATTTCTTATAAGCCTGTCAACAAATAATTTTATTATTTTATAATCATTAGTTTTTGATGCATCAAAAAGAATATCAATAGTACAGGCAGTGGATAAACTATGTGTTTGTTTAATTCTACTTGTTTTTTTTAACTTATTTTTCAGGATGTAACTACCTAACCAAATCCGTATTTTCTTTATTGTGTTCACAATACAATATTAAAAAATAATGTTGAAATCTAACCTTGTATATCAAATTATTAAATAATATTTTCAAATACTACTTAGTGCAATAATGCATTGTAAAAGATCAAAGAACATGCAAATAACATAATGAAAACACGTGGTAATCAATAAATAAAAAATACGTTATTTAACGTATTGACTAAATAATATAAAAGTTATAACTTGCTGTTTTAAAAATAAGTAAGTCAAAATTTAATTATCTGTATAAGTATTACTAATTTGAATAATAATTATTAAATCAAAATTTAACTATCATGAGAAAAAAATTATTTTATTTATTTGGCATAAGCTTGTTTTTAATTGCAGGCTTTTCCAATCTTAATGCTCAAAAGCTTGAAGCAGAAAAGACGCATGAACTTTCTAAAGATGCAAAGAAAGGCTATCTTGGATTATTTGATTATAATGAAAGTGCAAAGGAATACACAATGGTATTTGTTCGTGAAAAGAATAAAAAAACCATTTATGAAACCTATAAATTTGATTATGATTTTAATTTAATCAGTCAAAACCCCGAAGAACTTTCTTTAGTAGCAGCTAGTAAAAAATATAATTTTATTGCTTACGATGAAGATCCATGGACTAATCCTTCTGTAGTTAGAGTTGAGCCAAATATGATGGGACAAATTGTGTTACGAAAAGGAACTATATCACGTAGATGGGTTAAGCCAAGTTCCTATACGGTAGGTAGTTATATTGTTAGTACGTATGGTTATTGGAAATATGATTTTATTGAAGAAAAAAAGATAAAGCCAAAAATAGAAGTTGAAATTGATTTTGTACCTGGCACACCTAAGATGGTAAAAAACATGGCTTTGAAATCAGCTGAAAAAGTTTTTATGGTTGCATACATGACTGATGAACCAAGTGTTAACGTTCAAACAGGAAAACGCCATTTCTATCCTAGATCCGGAGAAACTGTTTATTTTAAGAAAGCAAGTGATTATACCGCTGCAAGCGGTGATATAGTTATAGTTGGACGTCAATTTTGTGCTTTAAATAAAGCTTACTGGAATCGATTTACAGCTTTAAAATATTCAGCTAAAGATTTGACACAGAAGAATGAAACATTAATTGACTTTGAATTTGGCACAGATACAATTTATAAACAGATTTTACCAGACCAAACTATTGCATTAATATTAGCCCCTTTACCGGCAGTCTATGTAAAACCGGGTAAGCCTAATCCCAATACACTGTCTTTCACTTATTTGAGAATTGATAGTGATGCCAATTTGAAAGAGCGAATTGAATTTGAATCACCAAGTAGCTTATGGAAAATTAATAATATTGAATTGTTACCGAATGGTGACATTTACATTTTCGGACAAGCATCAATGGCAAAAAATTCAAAGTACTATAAGCAATTAGCAAATGATACCAAATTTGACAATTTTCAGTTAATGAAAATTTCTAATGGGAAACTTGATTTTCTTACAACTACATCAATTGAAGAGTTTGAGAAAAAACTCCAATTACCTCCTAATATGAAAAAAATTAAATCTTATGAAGGTAAAAAATTTAAAGTTGGTTTAATGACAATTAGTAGTTCTGGAGATATTTTTGTTAGCGGGCAGGAAAAAAGCGGAAATAATTATGGCAACATCAATCTTTTCCATTTTGATACAAAAGGGAAACTTAAAGCTCAATACGGATACAAACTTGTAGAAACAAGTAAAGAAGCTACAAGTGGTCCAACCATTCATGCTGAATTTGAAAATCCTGATAATAAAACATTTACCTGGATAGTTTATGAAATAAATGGCTCTACAGATGCAAAACTGTTAATCTATCCAAGGGTAGCTACTATTGACCTTGAAAAAGCAACTGTTTCGGATTTTGTTGCCTATGGATATGATAAAAAACAAGCATTTTATGTGGATAATAGCAGACCAATCGTATTAATTGATAATGACGAAAAAGCTGTATTCTTTGGTGCTGATAAAAAGGATAAGATACTTTGGTTCTCCAGGGTTAAGCTGGGCCAATAAATATTTTATCTGATATTTAGTAATTCAAACCCCTTTTATTCTTCTGCTTGTTTAAGGGGAGAATATTAGGGGTTTTTTATTAACCTAAAACGATTTTGCTATGAAAACAAAAATTAAGTTGCTTTTGCTGATTACATCGGCTATTTTACTGTTTAACAATGCTTATAGCCAGTCAGATAAAGCTGTAAAATATTATAATATGGGAAAAGCCAATTACGATGATGATAGCTATGATCTCTCGATTTCAAATTTTCTTAAAGCATTAGATAAAGAAGAAAATTACGACGATGCTTTATATTACTTAGGTGCTTCATATTATTATAATAATCAGTATAATGAAGCTATTGAGACATTTAAAAAAATGGAAACACATCATCCTGATTACTGGGCCTGGTATTACTTCTGGTGGGGCTTATCATATCAGGCATTAGGTGATTTTGATAATGCTGCTGTAGCATATCAGGGTTTTCTTGATAAGTATCCCAAAGAGCCTAAATACATGCATTATCATCATAAACTGGCACATAAACTTCATTATGTAAAAAACGCAGATGAAATTCGTGCTAAGCCAAAGACTATGGATGAACCTGTAAATATGGGATCTGTAGTAAATAGTAAATGGGGTGATTATATGCCCTGTATGAATCCAACCGGGAAGATCATTTATTTTACCAGTCTACGCAAAGGTGGTTTTGATAAATCTGACGGCAATGACGAAGACGGCTATGGTGAAGATATTTATTACATTGAAAAAACCGCATCAGGCTGGAGTTCAGCTGTGGTGTTACCGGAACCAATTAATACTTACGGACATGATGGATCAGCCACATTTTCAGGTGATGGACAGACAATGGTATATGCCGGTTGTGGGCGTGATGAAGGAATAGGAAGTTGCGATTTGTATATTGCTATACTTGAGGGTGCAACATGGTCAAAACCGGTAAATATTGGTAATATTGTGAATAGCGAAGAATGGGATGCCCAACCAACCATTTCAGCTGATGGAAGCATGATTATTTTTGCATCTGAACGAGCCGGAGGATATGGTGAGGAAGATCTTTATATGATACGTAAAAACAGATTTGGAGAGTGGGGTATTCCAATGAATTTAGGTGAAGTTATCAATACTCCATATACAGAAATGAGTCCTTTTCTTAGCGCTGATGGAAAAACATTATATTTTGCTTCATACGGGCATCCTGGGTTTGGAGGGTCTGACCTGTTTAAATCAGTTTTTGAGGATAGTAAATGGAGCGAACCAATAAATTTAGGAGCACCATTAAACTGTGAAGGGAATGATAAATATTTTACAATTGGTGGCTCTGGTGAAATTGGATTCTTTTCTTCAACACGAGAAGGTGGCTATGGAGCTTATGATTTGTATTCTATTAACATTCCTGAAGAAATGAGGCCACAACCAACTGTTGTTGTATCGGGAATAGTAAGTAATGCAAAAGACCATAAGCCTATTGGTGCCTGGGTATTGATTGAAGATATAAATACAGGGGAAATGATCAGTATGAATAAATCAAATAGTGAAACCGGGAAATACCTGGTTGTTCTTCCGGCCGGGAGAAATTATAGTGTTTCTGCCAATAAAGAAGCATTTTTCTTTTATTCACAATTGTTTGAAGTCCCGAAGGAAAGCAAATACCAGGAAATCATAAAAAACATTGAATTAAAGCCAATAGAAAAAGGAGCAAAGGTAGTGTTGAACAACATTTTCTTTGAAACAGGAAAAGCAACCCTTACTCCTGAAAGCAGGCTTGAACTTGATAAAGCAGTTGATCTGATGAAAATTAATCCAACCATGGTAATTGAGGTTGGCGGACATACCGATAATGTAGGAAACGATGATTATAATATGAAATTATCGCATGACAGGGCTAAGTCTGTAAGAGATTATTTGATCAATGCAGGAATTCAGTACCAACGAGTTCAGGCAAAAGGGTATGGTGAAACAAGCCCGATTGCCGATAACGAAACCGAAGAAGGAAAAGCAGCTAACAGGAGAACAGAATTTATTATTTTGGAATTTTAGTTAAAATATAACTTAAAAAAGGAACATCAGGAAAATGCGAAGGTGAGGAATTTGGAATTTGCCGGTTTAAATCATGAATACATAACAAGAAACAATGGATTGAAATTCAAAAGAAAAGTCAATCAAGTGTTTATAGATTTGCATAATAATTTATGAATATACAAATCAGAATTTGTGGTTTTACTTTAAAAGGTCTGACTGTGTTTTTCTATAAGTTTTAGATACTAACAAACAAAGTTCCTGCTTCAGATTTACTTTCAGGGATTAACATATTTTCTTCCTATAAGCCTTCCAAATGAAACTTTATTGCTTCATATATATTTTCTTCTGCAATGTCCCTTGTTTTTCCCGTTGCTATGCAACCAGGTAAATCGGGTACATAAACGCTATACCCTGTTCCTGTTTTTTCTAATATTATCAAATATTTTTTCATTTTTATTCCTTTTCTAATTTTGCTTGTTTAAGTATGCTATTTAATGTTCCTTATTCCAAATCTTCCATGATAGCTGGGCTTGCAGTTTTAGCATTTCCAGGCCATTTTTTACTTTCGCTTTTTTTGCAACACCGTTTCTTAGAAAGAATGTTTCCTCCGGATTGTAGATCAAATCATAAAGAATATGATTTTTTGTTAGATATTTATAAGGAATATCAGGTGCATTTGAAACATCGGGGAACATTCCAAGTGGTGTTGTGTTAACAATTAGTTGATGATCTTTTATAGTTTTTTGTTTTAATTGTGAGTAATGGATTTGATTTTCCTTAGGATTTCTTGACACAACTAAACTTTTTACGTTTAATTGATGTAATGCATATTGTACAGCTTTTGATGCTCCCCCCCAACCTAATATTAATGCTTTTGTAACCAATTTGGTTAATAATTTAGAAACGGATATCTTAAAAGCATAGTAATCAGTATTATAGCCAATAGTAGTGAAACTGTTTCCTGCCCTGTTGATTAAAATTGTATTTATAGCTCCAATTTTCTCTGCATGAAAATCAATTTTATTAATACGACCGATTATTTTTTCTTTATAAGGAGCAGTAACATTTAAACCATAAATATTTTGATTTTCAAGAATTTCATGAAAATTGCCTAAATCATTCAGGTCAAAATTCTGATATTGGTAGGGTAGGCCATTATCGCTAAAGAAACTATTAAAATATTTTTTAGAAAACGAGTGAGTTAAAGGATGGCCAATTATGCCAAATAGTTTTTCCATTTTAATCAGTTATTTGCTCAGCCAGTTTTTCCATGGCCCATATAACAAATATACCTATTATAACTAATCCAATTGCAAAGAATACTTCGGTATTAAATGCTTCAGGCACAAATCTTTCATAACTAAGCGCTTTAGTATCACTTCCTATTGGGATTATATTACCAAATTGATCATATGAGATTTTCCATGGCCATAATATGCCAAGTGAACCAAGAATAAAACCACTCAATATAGCTATGGTTTGATTTTTATACTTTTTATACAACCATGATAATAAATGTGAAAAAGCAAGCAATCCAAAACCAGCTCCAACTACAATTGGGATTAATGATTTAATATCAAATTCCTTAACAGCATTTAAAACAAATTGGTAATTGCCCATTAAAACAAGTACAAATGAACCGGATAACCCTGGCAATATCATACTGCATATTGCAACTATACCACATATAAATAAATAGAAAAAACTATCGTTTTCAACAGCCTGGTTCATAAATGTAATACCAAGTGCTATTGTTGTACCAATAACAAAAAACAGTATCACGCCAGAATTCCATTTATTTATTTCCTTACTTACAAAATATACTGAAGCTAAAATTAATCCAAAGAAAAAAGCCCATATATAAACCGGATAATTAATTAAAAGAAATTGTAAGACAACAGCTAATGAAAAAATACTCACTCCAATACCAGCAAATACTGCGATTAAAAAACTAAGGTTTACATGATTCGCGAATTCTTTAAACTTTCCTGTGAAAAATAGTCGTATTGCTGTTAAATCGAATGATTTAATTGAGTTAATAAGCTTTTCAAATATGCCTGTGATAAGTGCTATTGTCCCTCCTGAAACTCCAGGGATAACATTTGCTGCACCCATTCCAAATCCTTTAAGAAAAAGGTAGATGTTTTGTTTCATAAAGCTCTGAATAAGAATGTGTTTGGATATTTATGTTCAATTGTTCTATTGTTCAAATATTCTATTGTTCAAATACTTAAATGATCGAATAATGAAATATTCATTAGGAAATTTATTTAGTAACGAAATTGTTCAATAAAATCATTCAGCGTATTTGTCGAATTTAGCCCAGAGTCCTGCAGCAAAATCACCTCTTGCTGGAGGCTTACATTCATCAACTGAATCAACATTTATGGTGGTATATATCATTTCAGCCATAAAATCCAAAGCTCTAAGTACACCTTCACCTACATTAATCATTACTGTTTCGCCATCCTTTAATATACCATCTTTGAGTGCTTCAAAAAAGCCACCAACTGCTATTGCAGATGCAGGTCCAATTTTTACTGTGGTTTCATAAGCAATAAGTTTAGCAACATCAGCCATTTCATCTTCGTTGAATGATATTATTTCACCATTGCTTTTTTTAACCAGGGAACCTATAATCGGGTAGGTTTTCGGATTTCCGGTTGCTAATGTTGGAACTTTAGAATGTGGGTTATTTATTACCGGATAATCATTTTCCCAGCCTTCAGGGAAATTATTTGCTTTAGCTTTTTTCCAGGCCTGGGTCATTGGGTCACAATTATGAGGTTGAATTAATATAAAGCGAGGTACTTTTTTAATCAGGTTCAGTTCAGATAGTTCATCACAGGCTTTATCAATTGCAATTGGCCCGGTTCCACCACTCAATGCCTGGATGTATACATCTGGTAATTTACCTAATTGTCGCAGCCATTCAAAAACCATAGTTTTTTTTGCTTCAACCCGCATTGGATCTGTATTTCCCCCGGACAATAAAATACCATGTTTTTTTGAATATTCAGCAGCTACTTGTTTAGCCATTGCATAATCACCATTTACCCTGAATATTCGTTGCCCGTAATTGCTTATTTCTGCTTCATGGGCTTCTAGTGCATCATTGGGAATAAAAACTGCTATTGAAATTCCTGCTGCTGCTAAATAGTGAGCATAAGCTGTTGCAATATTACCGGTACTTGCAATTGAATATTCCTTTATTCCATGTTCTTTTAAAATGCTTGCTGCAGAAGCTGCTGCTGCATCTTTAAAGGTGCCGGTTCCCGGATTTAAATCATTTCTATAAGCTAATACGGTAACATTAATTCCAAATTTCCTTTTTGCATATTCTTCTAAAAAAGGCCAGTGGTCAACCGGAATTACACCTTCACCTCTTGTAATAATATTTTTCTTATCGAGTAGAGGTAAAAAATCAAAATAATGCCATAGATTATCAGGTTTCTGACCGTTGGGTTTTATATATTCAGTAATTCTTTTTATAGGATCATAATAATGTACCGTGGCCCAGTTAGTTTTACATGACGGGCAAGTCTGGCTATTTTTAAACCAAATAGAAAAATCACCGATCTTAATGCCACAATTTTCACATTTCAGATAATATTTATTATTCATTTGATGAATTCTTTGTTGTTAAATGTTTCTTAATTAAGTTATTGGATGATAAAGAATGTATTGTTTTTTTGTCAAAATGAAAGAATTTTTTATGCATTTCGTAATCGATAGAAAGCCCCAATTTGAAATATTCAACAGCTTTATTATGTTGATTGCTTTCAAGTAAATAAGCCGATAAACGGAAAATTATTTCGCTGTTATCTTTTATTTTATTATTTGCTTCTGTTAAGGCCGTAACAGCTTCCTCAATTTTTTCTTGTTTATATAACAGGTCTGAATAGCTAATCCAGATATTTTCATCAAAGGGATCTAATTCAAGGGCACTTTTATATGCTATCTCAGCATCATCATAAAAGCAAAGTTTATCATTAATATCGCCAAGTGTACTCCAGAACTCAGAATCGTCCGGATTTAATTTAAGTGCCTTTTTAACGTAAAATAAACTTTCAAAAAACTCATTCTTATAATAACGTATAATACCTATTCCAAACCAGGCATTTGAATTTTTATCATTTATATCAAGTGTTTTCTTATAATATTTCAGGGATTGTTTATAATCTTTTAACTTTTCATAACACTCACCTATTGAATATAGCAGTTCGTCATTTTCGGGCTCGAGTTCTAATGCTTCTTTAAAGACTTCTGCTGCTTCCTTATAATTATCCTTATTGGCCAGGGTATTTCCTTTGCCATAATAAGCAAGTAAGTATTCATCATCAATAGCTAATGCAAAATCAAAAGCTTCTATTGCTTTATCATAATCTTCCAGTTTGTCAAATGTTAATGCAAGATTATACCACGCGTTTTCAGAAAACGGGTTTATTTCGAGATATTTCGTATAAAATTCTATGCCTAACCTATATTTCCCGGTTTTTTCATATGAATAAGCAAGTTCATATATAATATCGGGGTTTTCAGAATTTATATCATATCCTGTTTTTAGAAAGTAAACAGCCTGGTCAAAAAGTTTAACATTTTCAAAATGGATAGCTATGTTAAGAATGATTTCTTCAGCATCATCCTGGTTTTGTTGAATAGCTCTATTGAAATACGCAATTGATTTATTGGTTTCGAAATTATACAAATTGACAATACCCAGTAATAATGCAATATCCGGATTTGAAGGTTCAATTTTTTCAATATTTAATAATATTGATTTTGCTTCTTTATATTTTTGAGATTCTACTAAAACATGTGCTTTTTTTAACATTAATTCATTTGCTTGCGGATGTTGCGATAATCCAATATTAATTGCCAGTTTAGCACGTTCTAAATTACTATTATCAAGATATAGCTCAATAATTTCAATAAATTCTGATATATCAAAATAAATAATATCTTCTTTTCTTAGCATTGTTTCAAATCGACTAAGAATGAAATCATTGTCTTTTTCAAATAAAAAACCTTCCTCGTTATTCAAATTCATTTGAATACAAAATTTTATTAATCAAGCGACAAAATTATTAATTATAATAATTGCAGCCACTATTTTTTACATTAATTATTAATATGGTGCTGGAAGTTATAAACAAATGAGGTGTAATGGACAGAATTAATGGTTTTTAGATTTAAGATTTTGGATTTATGTTTCCCGTTTTTGTTGAGTTGTTGGTATATGATAACAGAATTATTTAATGATCAAATTTCTCCTGAGTTTGACACTTAACCGTTCTTCTCCGCTCTACAACCCGCATAGAATGGGGGTTATTGTTCCGGAATCTTAAAATG
>DAOVJU010000547.1 GCA_030632095.1 Chlorobiota bacterium | reverse complement strand
AAGATCAAAACCCTGTCTTAATATTTTGTGCGCTTCAGTTGTTGAGGTGCACACATATTCGCATAATGCAAAATCTTCCTCGGCAACTTCATAAATTCCAAGATTCTCCATCAAATCAATATCTTCAACCAAAATTGCTTTAAGCAAGTGAACAGGTAAAATATTCATTGGTAACACTTTTTCATATTCACCCGAAAAAACAAAAGCCCTTCTTCCCCCGTTTAAATTTGTATGTAAATTGTATTGTTTTGATGGCATTAACCATGTTGGATATGAATGTGCCACACTAAATTTCTTAAATCCAGGTAAAATCCAGCCAAAAAAATCATAATGATTACCCTCGGGGATCACAGAAATTTGAGAATCATAAAATCCAAGGAATCCTCTTGCATTAATTTTTGTACCTGTAAGAACATTGCCACTTATATATCTTACATTTTCTGATTTAATATTTCCTTTTACAATTGGTTCGATATTAGCTCCGTGAAATGTTTTATAATATCTTGGATTTTTAATTTCTGAACCAGCCAAAGCAACTATTTTTGAAGTATCTAACTGTCCCTGAATAAATAGTTTTCCAATCATTATAACTTCCCACGGGCCAATATACCATACAATATCGCCTTTATTTACAGGATCAATATGATGAATCTGGACACCAACATTGCCAGCAGGATGTGGCCCTTTGAAACTATGAAATTCAACAGCTTTTGCCTTAGTAAAAACATCAGAAGGTGGAAATGTTGAATTTAAGCTTAAGTGTACATTTCCATCAGTTAGCTTTGTCAGGGCATCAATCCCTTTTTGGAATGCTTCGTTTTCACCTTTTACCAGGAAGTCATAATCCGGTGCCAGTGGTGCAGTGTCAAATCCTGAAATAAAAATTGCTTTAGGAGTATCAGCAGGATTTGCAATAATTGCATAAGGCCTTTGTCTTAGAAATGGCCAAAGCCCGCTATTCAAAAGATTTTCAGCTACTTCTTCCTTATTTAACGAAGATGGATCAGCTTTCTTAAATAATTCATATTTAAGCTCTGAATCTGTCTGAACAACAACTTCCAAAATTTTTCTGCGTTCGCCTCTATTAATTGCTATTACTTTACCACTAACCGGATAAGTAAATTTTATTTCCGGTTTATACTTATTATAAAATAAAGCAGAACCGGCTTTTACCTCGTGATCAACTTTCACACAAAGTTTAGGGACTAATCCGGGAAAATCAATTGGTTTAATAGCAAAAGTCTGAGGTATATCAGCCTTAATAAATATTTTTTCGGCTTTACCCTTTATCCTGATATTAAGGCCTTTCTTTATTTTTACAACTTTCGACATGTCAATGCTTTATATATTAATTTTATAATAATACTCGCAAATATATATAAATTTTAGTATCGGTGTAAGTTAAAATAAATTACATAAATTTACTAATGCAGAAACACACATCCTGTAATATGTTGGTTTTTACATACTTTCTTAATTCATTATGAGTTCATGACCTATATTGAATGATTTTAAATTAAATTATGTTTAATAGCATAATATTATGCGATTTAGATCAATGTACATTTTACACATGAGAAAAAATTAAAAAACAAGGCAAATAATTTGTTTATTTGAACTTGATATTTATAATGAATAATTGAAACCATCATTATTGTTAATAAATTAAAAATGAAGCTAATACAAATATTGATTGGTAAAACTATTAACTGTTTTTTGTATTTGATTATGATTAATTTAAGTAATACTAAAATAATAAATGCACAAAACAGCTTCCAGGAACAAAACCCTGCAAATACAAATAATGACCATATATATAAAAGCAATATTCAAACCGTATTACTTAAGAATAATTCAATTGATTATTTATATCCAATATTTGAATTGAATTCAACTGAGAAACTAATATTAAGATTTGATGACCTTGATGGCGATATAAAAGATTATTCGTATAAAATTATTCTTTGTAATTCAGATTGGACTATTAACGAATTAAGTCATTTTGATTACATTGAAGGTTTCGAAATAAATCCTGTTAATGATTATGAAACTTCTTTTAATACCTTAGTATCATATACTCATTATTGGTTGTCAATACCTAATGCTGATTTACAAATCACAAAAGCTGGTAATTATATTTTAAAGGTATTTGAAAATTCTAATGAAGAAAACATTGCATTTACAAGAAGGTTTATGATCTTTAATAATTTAATATTGATTGATGCAACTGCAAATCAAGCAATCCATCTGGATCTAAGAAAAACAAGCCAGGAAATTGATTTCACGTTAAAATCAGGTAATCATAAGATTATAAATCCTTATGAAGATCTGAAAATTGTGATACTTCAAAATGGAAGATGGGATAATAGAATTGATAACTTGAAGCCACAGTTTGTAAGAGATGATGAGCTAATTTATGATTATGACCTTGAAAATGTATTTGCAGCAGGTAATGAATTCAGGTTCTTTAATTGCAAAAACACTCGGTTTAAATCTGAAAATATTTTGCAAATTGAATATTTAGAACCTGACTTTCACATAAAATTAGAACCTGATAAAAAAAGAATTTTTAAACAATATTTCACTCAACCTGATCTGAACGGAAGTTTTAAAATTGATCGTGAGCATGCTTCTGATCCACATTCCGAAGCCGATTATGTTTATATTTATTTT
>DAOVJU010000088.1 GCA_030632095.1 Chlorobiota bacterium | reverse complement strand
GCTTTTCAGCTTTTTCCTTTTCAAGCTTTTCAAGTTCTAGCTTTTCAGCTTTTTCCTTTTCAAGCTTTTCAAGTTCTAGCTTTTCAGCTTTTTCCTTTTCAAGCTTTTCAAGTTCTAGCTTTTCAGCTTTTTCCTTTTCAAATTTATTATTGTCTGCCATAATATTAAGCTAAAACTTGTGCTGTGTAAATACGGTCAACAGAAACAATCTGTGCTAAAGGTGCGGCTTTCAAACCGGCACTATATATTTCATCTTCTTCATTCACAAAATCAAATAATGAAAAACCTTTCATTTTATTTCTAAGACTAGAAAAAACACGGTTTGAACGTGGATTTTGACGAATAAAAGCTGGTAACATCGGAACTTGCGCAAAACTAGTTTCAGCTTTAAAACTTTCAGGTATTAAAGCAACTAATTTAGAACCAAAATAACGTGTTGAAACATCAGTAACAGGAAAATCATAAACCTCATCATATGTCCATATGTTGAAATTATAAGCACCCATTTTTAAAGTAATTCTATAAGCACCACCAACAGCATTGAAAAACTGCTTGGATGAACCTTTTTTAATTTCTGACTCATAGAAATTATCTTTATTATTCAAATCAGCATTTGATCTAAATGCTTGCCATGCTAAATTACCCATAACAACATTTACATCAGTTCCACCTGAAACCTTACCTATAGTTCTTAATAACTGTCCCTTATCTTCAAAGAATTTCAAAAGATCAACACTTGCAGCATCCCAAAGATCACCACCTGCCAAAACTTCAATCATGGCAGCTTTACGTTTATAATCGATTGAATCACCATTTTTTACAGTTACGATGCCTGTAGCAATAGCTTCAGCAGCTTGAAGTTCAATAGCTCTATCAATTTTTTTCTTGACTTCATTAAGTTCAACAGCTGTTTGTTCTGCTAATGCTTCAATTTGAATGGTGTTAAATTGACCATTCGCATAAAATGGAATATCGTAAATATTCATTGCTGAAACATTTATTAATTCCTTATAGTAAGGTGATAAAAATTCCTTACCTGTAAACAGATCCATTTTATTGCGATTTCCTCTATCACCACGGATAACATCAACTGCAATTTTTTCAGTTCCACGCCTTGCTAAAAGTTGAATAGTTTTTGTTCTATAACTTTTATCAGGAAAAAAAGATCTTAAAAAGCTAGGTGCTTCGATTAAGTCTTCAAATTTATTTGCTAAGACTGTTGTAAATACAGCTCTTGCATTTTGAGTTGGTATATTTGCCATAATATTTTACTGATTATCTTGGTTAACTAATTCTTCAAAGCTTTCTAAAGTAATTCCTTCAGTATCGGCAGGTATACGAGCTGCAATAGTGCGACCGTCAATGAGAGTATTTAAGGTATCAGCACCATCAAGTAACAATAATGATTGATCTACCATACCTGTAACTGCAATTTGAACAACTTTAGAGGCTGTATCTAGTACAGTTGCTTGTGTAACTAATACACCAAATGGTATTTGAGAACCATCGATACTAGCACTTTTTAAAATAGCAGCTTTAAGATCCGCAGATACCTGACCAAATAACATACCAGGTAACAACTCAACAGTTCCACCGGAAACGTTAGTATATGTCAATTCAACTGTCTTAAAAGTAGTCAGAAATAACTTACTAAAATCATAATTAGTTATTGCCTGATTTTGAGTTGATAATATTTCAGTAGCACCCATTATTTAGCCTCCTTTTCTATGTCCAGTTCATCAAGGGCGTCTTCTACTGCCTTTGCTTCAGCTGTGACTTTTGGTTTAACTTTACCGGCTTTTTTATCGGCTGCAATGTCCTCTGCACTTTCATTTTCTAAAGAAGATTGAAGTGCAGCATTTTGAGAAGCTCTTAAAAATGTAAGTTCCTCTGCCTTTGACATTGTTTTACCACTTTCAATTCCGGCTTTAACTTGTTCTGGATTCAGATCATTGAAAACAAGATAGGCATTAACACGGTCTTGTTCCGCATTTATCCCTGCTGTTTTGCCCGAATCAAAAACCATAGCATACACCTGTGGGTGTTTTGCTTTCAATTCTGTTACGTCCATTTTACTTGAATTTTGGTTATTATTAAAACTATTTACTAATTTCTTTTTTACTTTCAAATGTTCTGGTAATTCATAATCCAATGAAGCTACCAATTTAAAATCAGCTAATACATTTGAATTTGTTTTTTCTTCAGGTGTTAAATCAATAAGTTCATCAAATAAACCTACATCAAAAGCTTGTTGACCTGTTAACCAAACATCTTTCCTATCTTCACCTGTTAAAAACATTATTGTTTTTAACTCTTCGCCTGTTACTTCTTTAAATTTAACTTCATCTATTTTTGATTTTAGAACATTATATAGCTCTTCATTAGACTTGTTTCTTATAGAATTTATATTTGTTCTAACAGAATGTATCATTACATCTGCCTGTTTTGTTCCAATTACCTTATTAAAATAAGCAAGTAAAACACCACCCATTGAAGCTGCTATTCCGGTAACCTTTGCATCTATTTTTTTTGATGTACCTTGCATAAAATCTGCAAATAACCACCCTGCCCACAAACTACCACCAAATGAATTCCATGAAACTTCAATTTCATTATCTGAAATGTTTTCAATCTCAGTTATTAGGTTATTCATTGAAAATTCACCTATAAATCCGGGATTGGTTGTATGTAATTTTTTCATATCAATTAACTTTTAACTTACCATTAGGTTTAATTTCCTTAACTTCAACTGGAATTGGTTTAACTGCAATTTTCCTTTCAACATTTACCTGTTCCTGAATTTCTGAAAAATCTTGCTGACTTACGATTTCAGCACCTCTTTCACCTGTCATAATTGGTGTTGTAGCATCACCCATAGCCTCACGAACAGCTTTCACAGTTTTTAACGGATCAATATCACCAACTGAAACACCTGTATAAGAAGATTTATTTAATGCTTCAATCTGAACATAATCTTTTACTCTATAAGCTTCTAATAATTCAGGATATACAATTCTACCCAAAGCAACCTCATTATATAGCCATAACTCATAAACAGGCTGGTAAGATTGATTTGCAACCTTTAATGTTTTCACATCTAAAACATGCTGCCAATCGTTTCTGGCAGCCTTTGATGCTGAATAATTTGAACCATAAACAGACATCGCAACCTCAAAAGGAATTTCTGCACTGGCAAATATTAATTTAAGATTTGCAACCATAAAATCTGGCATTGTAGCCTCAGCATCTGGTTTAAGCATTTTAAGGGTGGCACCTATTGTATTGTTAAGTGTAACGCCTTTTGTTTGTTTTGCCAAATTATCTTGAAAACAATTTGGACTTGGTAACTGGTTTAAATTTGTTTTGTCTGTAGTTCCTAATCCTTTTAATGCAGCATTTTTTAAAACATTTTCACCTGTAGAACTATTATCATGCTCATTTATAAATACTAATTCACTTGAAATTTCGGCATTTTTAACAGTTGCTTCAATATATCTTTCCAGATTTTTAATTTTCTCAAAATTCTCTAATAATAAAGGAACACCCCTTGTTTCATTTAACCTAAATTTTGAACCATAAATTAAAAAAGCCATTTTTAAACCAGTTGGTTTATGAATAGCTGATACTCTTACATGAATACCTTCTTCATTAAATATCCAAAAAGCAACATGTTTATTTCTTTTATCATATTCAACACCATCTAAAATAAAATTTGTTCCATCATAATTAAGTGGTGTTTGAATATTGGCACCATCAATCAACTGAGTGGTTACATTTCCATTTTTTACCCTCAAAACACAAAGTACATCACCACTTGCCAAGGCATTATAAGTACTGTTACTTGTTATTTCGTGGAAATTAACCATTTCGGAATAATCAGAATAACGACTATTCAAATAATTTCTGAAACGAAATTCTATTTGGGAAATTAAATTTTCTCTATTGGTGGTTTTTAAATGTTCTTTTTTTGGTGGTGTGCAATTAAATCTTAGTCCTTTGCCAATTAACCAGGTTACCCATTTGTTAACAACTAATTTAGCAATATCATTTGTTAGATTTAGTTCCCATGCTCTTTCACGGGCTGCATAATAATCTGGAAATATTGTTCTGGCTGGTCCTAATTCACCCTCTTCTTTTTGACCATCAAAATATTGATATTCATTAGAAAATGCCGACATTAATTCATCGTATCTGATTGCTTGCATATCAATACGATCTGATAACGCCTTATTTTCTATTTTTAATTTATTTATACCTAACATGGCAAAATTTTAGTTGTAGAACCATACATTTGCGCCAATAATCTATTTGCTAATTGCTCATAAGTCAATCTACTTTCTGAAATTTCTTTTAAAGTTCCATATTCTCTTTGTATCCTAACTTGCCCATCATCAAGCATATATTCCTTTATTGCACCTTTTGTAATTAAATCAACTACCAAAGTATCATAAGCGGTCAAAATCGCTTGTACAGCTATTAATTTAGCTGCCGGGTCTGGATAAATTTCTAAATATTGACTTTCTGTCATAAGCTGTAAATGTATGACAAGAAAATAAAATAAAAAATAAATCCAGTTCGTTAGTCAATATTTTTACGTACATTTGTAATTTAGTAAAAATTTTAACAATGATATACTTCAGAAGAGTTTTGACTAATTTAATTTTTAATAAAATATGGGGTATATATTTGTATATCAACTTATTATACCACTCAGTGAAGGATTACAATAACCAGTTGCGAAGATATGATGATTTAATAAAATCATCTGTAAAAACAAAACAAAACGGCATAGACTTATATAAACTAGAAATAATTGACTTAATTGATTCTGGTAAAACTATTGAAGAAATTAAAAAATATTTAATGTCATGAAAAAATATAGAGTAACTGAACAACACGAATACCTAAAAGAAGGATTAATATTATCTAATTACACGGATGATCCCTATTATTATTCACCAAGGAGTAATTACGGTGTACATGAATGCACCCAAACTGAGATAACAAAACTTTTAGAATCAGGTTGGATTGAAAAAATCCAAGAACCTGAATTTACCAAAAGTGATATGATTATTTTTGGTACACAATGTTATAATAAAAGACCCGATTTTATAAATATTAACAATGAATTTGAAAAATACTTAACTCACATTGACTAACATGCAAACAGCTAACCGTGCCCTATTCCTGACAAACTATATTTCTAAATTACAACTTTCGGAACATTTAGAAATATCCCGGCCAACTTTTGATTTATACCTAAATTCAAATAATTGGAAAAAATACCAAGTCGAAAAAATAAATACTATTTTTGAATATGTAAAAAATATAATTTCTGATAAATCAAAAGAAATTATTAAAATATATTTTAAAGATGGTGTTTTAACTTCTGAAATTAAAATTAGGAAAAAATATTGATATGGAAATGCCAACCTTTTGCCAGCATTGCGGAACTTTATTTGATTTGAATGATGGATATGAATCTGAAAAATGGTATCAAAATATTATAATTTGTGCCAATTGCAGATGTAAAGAGAATTTGGAAATTGATAAAGATGAACAAATTGAAGATTTAAAAATTAAAATTTCTGATAGTGAATTTGATATTAAAGAATGGAAAAAACAATTAAAAGAATTGGAATCTGAATGAACTTCCTACAAAAACTCAAATTAATAACAAACTTCAACTTTGAAGTTTCTGACATATTACCATCTGAATTTTCTGCAAAAAGAATTATGAGAAGTGGCGAAAGTCATTTTGTAGGTAATTTCGATATTGACCGGACACCATACATGAGGGAAATATTAGATTTCTTTTCACCATACAACAATAAAAATGTTTTAGCATTAATGAAAGGGCACCAATTAGGCTTTAATGCAACCTTTGAAAATGGTATATGCTATCGAATTTCTGAATGTCCAACTAATATAATGCTTGTAAATGCCAATGAAGAGCTGGCAAAAAAAGCAATGAACAGAATAAACCGGGCTATTGATGGATTTGACTTAAGGCATTTAATCAGATTAGATGCACAAAAAAAAACAAATAACAGAGCTTCAGGTGATACGGCTATGTGGAAACAATTTTCAGGTGGTTCATTAATTTCTTTTGGTGGTCAATCCTTAACAAATATGAGATCAAACCCGGTACAGGTCATTATAGCTGATGAGTGCGACACTTATAAATTAAAAGATGAAAAGGCTGGTTCGTTTACTGATGTAATGGATGACCGGACAAGTTCATATGGTGCATCAAGAAAAACAATCTACGGATCTACGCCACTTTTAAAACACAATTCTATTATTCACCAGGTCTTTTTACAAGGGGACCAAAGATATTATAATGTTCCATGTCCTAAATGTGGTGAATATATAACCTGGGAATGGTACGGAAAAAATGAAAATGGCACACAATACGGTATTATGTTTGATATAAAAAAAAATAGAGTAATGCCAAAAACAATTAGGTACCGGTGCCAAAAATGTGAAAATGAATTTGAAGAAAAAAAATATAAAACAGATTTACTTCATAATGGGCAATGGATACCAACAGCATTACCTATTGCTGAAAACTATACCAGTTATCAAATTTCATCATTATATGCACCTGTTGGAATGAAATCATGGTTAGATTATGCTGTTAAATATCAATCTATTTACCCACGTGCCGGATATCCTGATACAATTAAATTACAATCTTTTCATAATTCTGTTTTGGGTAAAGTTTGGGAAGTTAAAGGAAAAACACCTAAAATAACTAAACTTCAAAACAATACCCGAAATTATAAAATAGGTGAAGTTCCTTATACACTTTGCAAAGAAGATGGTAATGGTGAAATAATCATGCTTACCTGTTCTTGTGACCTCAATGGAATTATGGCAGGTGAAAATGGTGATGATGTGAGAATTGATTATGAAATCGTTGCATGGTCTGAAAAAGGTGCATCATACTCAATTGATGCTGGTTCAATTGGTACTTTTCAATCAAAAGTTGTAAACAAAAATTTAGATCAGCCAAAAGACAGGATTAAATATACATACAGACATTATGATGAACATTCTGTTTGGCCAATTTTTAAAGAAATTATTGAAAAAGATTATTCTGGAATGAATATTTTAATTACAGGTGTTGATACCGGGCACTATACGGAATATGCAAATGATTTCATTAAACTTGTAAATGACGATGATTTATCTGTTATTGGTTTAAAAGGTGATAAACCAGAGGCTTTTCGAATGACAGAGGAAAATGTACAGCTTTATAAAAAATCAAAATCACAAGAAAACTTATTCTTAATAAATGTAAACCGGGTTAAAGATAATTTAGCTGATTATATGCAACTAGATGCTGATGAAGATTACCAACCTTCAAACTTTATGAACTTCCCAAATTCTGCAGATGGGAAATATAATTATAAAAGCTATTTTTCCCATTATTTAGGTGAACACAAAAAAATTAAAAAAAACGCAAACAATATTGAATATTATCTATGGGAACGTAAACACGGTAAGAATAATCACTTCTGGGATTGTAAAATATATAACTTTGCGTTAAAACAGATCATTTCAGATATGATTTGCAAGGAATCAGGTGTTGATTTTATTTGGTCAAATACATGTGCTGTTATGATGAATTTATAGTACTGTATTACGCAAAAGGTGTGTTTATTCTGTATACACTTTGTATGATAAATAATGCACAAATACTAAAAACGGGACAATTGAAATCCAGAATAATATATCTTCATAATAAATACCCATAGTACCTAAAAAAAATCCAAAAAAACCTACATACAAATGTTTTACCCACCTATACATAAAAATAAATCTTAATATATCCATAATCAAAAGTGCCTAACATTAGCTAAATTTAAAAGCCTAATTAGGTCTTATTCGTTAATAATTTAATTCATTTAAAAAGGCTTCAAATTTTAGCATTGAAGGTTATGCTTAATTTTCACTCTCACCTTGTTCCAAAGTTTCAGCATAATTATCACTAACTATCTTGCATTCTTTTTTAATCAATCCATTCGATTCCGAAACTGATTTGTTAATTGTCTCATCAAACCATTTTTGGATTCCTGCGAGACTGTCATCTGGGATTTTATACTTTGCTGCAAGTCCCAAAATATATAATTTAGAATTTTGACGATATTGGCTACTTAGTACTACTATAGCCCTTTGCATTATATCTTTAGCTTCTAATAATTCTATTAACTTTGCTTGCTTTTTTGAAAGGTCTAATTTGTCTTTCTGAATTTTTATAATCTTTATTTCAAGGTCCTTTTCTTTTAGCTCAATACCTAAATTAGTATAACTTTTCCCCTTTAATTTAGGTTGGTATGCACTATTTTCTATTTCAACTTTTTCTAACTCTTTAAGAATAAATTTGGATAAACATATTTTATTATGCTTTGTATCTGTATTTATTTTTTTATTATTCTCTATAAGCTTTCCACGATTCACTAAAACCCCCACATATTGGGGAGATTTTTGAATCAAAGCTGCCAACTGATTGCGTGTTAATAGGTTTGCCATATTAATATTTTGAACCTTTAGATAAATTATCTTTTGCCCAAAGTGGTTGCAAGTTTTTATAATTGAAACATTCTTTTTGTTGTTCTGGTTTTGTTAAATCAAATTTTGCACAAGGCTTAACATGATCGATGTGCCAAGTTCCGTAATTTTCAAAAGTCATTCCTTTAATGAATTGGTTTGATAAATGAGTTTTTAAGTGGTCAATGGAGCATCCTAATAATTCAATAGCAGAAAATATCTTATAACCTTTAATTAAAGCACCATATAATCTAGTTCTTAATATACTTTCAATCCTAAAATTAATATTATTTTTATATTTATTCTTTTTATACTTTAATGATTGTTCCAAATACGAAACTTTATTTTTTTGATAGTATATTTTTTTCTTTTGGGTAATTTCTTTTTTATTTAATTCTCTATATCGTTTTCCATAATCAGAAATATTATCTTTCTTTTTTTGATTATGTTCTTTTATTTTCTCAATATATTCTTTATACTTTTCAGGATTTTGTTTATAATATTCTTTGGTATCATTTAACAATTTTTCTTTTTTTTCCTGTCTATATATTTTTCCATATTCAGAAAAATATTCTTTGTTTTTATTTCTATATATTTCAGACTTTAAATTTTCACATTTTTTACATTGATTATTATATCCATCTTTATAAATTTTTCTTTTACAAAATTCAGTCAAATCTTTTTCAATTTCACATTTAGTACATTTTTTCTTTTGCATATTTTCAAATTTTAACCCAAATTATTAGAAGAGTGATGCAGGAATTTGGAACCTTTTGCATTGAGCCGCTAAACTCAAACACCACCACAAATATAATAAATCTTTTTTCAAGATAAAAAAACAAAATTAAATCATATCCAAAATATAAGCTAACAATCTAGGATATATAACTTTATATATATTTATTTAAAGCGGATTTAATTTTTTATTGCTAGCCAAAATAAAACATTGATTCAAATATAGTTACAGAAAATCTATTTTTGCCAATATAAAATATTTCTTTGTTAATTAAAGAATATTTTTCAGTAAATGAAATG
>DAOVJU010000384.1 GCA_030632095.1 Chlorobiota bacterium | reverse complement strand
CAAGTGTAATTAATGAATTTCAAGATATTATTGGAAGTGCAAACATAGAAATCCGGCTTGCACAAATTGATCCTGATGGAAATTGCACAGAAGGAATAACCAGAACACAATCTGAAGCAACTTACCTTGCAGGCAATAATGTAAAGTTTATTGCTGAAATATGGGACAGGTCAAAATATTTAAACATCTGGTCGGTACATTCAATCGGATCAGGAGCAGCAGCTTATTCCAATTATCCATCATCAGTACATAACAATCCTTCAATAGATGGCGTTGTAAGCAAATACAATTATATTAATGGTGGAAATATGCACACTATAAGCCATGAAGTTGGACATTATCTTAACCTTATTCATCCCTGGGGAAGTACTAATAGTCCTGATATTTCTACAAATTGTTATATTGATGACCTGGTTTATGATACACCAAATACCATTGGTTGTGCTGTTGGATCATGCAATTTATCTCAATTTACCTGTGAAAGCCTTGATAATGTCCAAAATATTATGGATTACAGTGGATGCAAGAATATGTTTACAGAAGGCCAGGTAAACAGGATGCATGCAGCTTTAAATTCAAATATCAGTGACCGGAACAATTTATGGACTGAAGAAAACATGGTTGCAACAGGTACTAGTGATGAATATCAAGCTGACCCGTGTATGCCAATAGCCGATTTTATGTACAGCCATACCTTGGGATGCGATGGACTTGAGGTTACATTTACTGACTTTTCATACAACACTGACATCATATCAAGACAGTGGTATTTTCCAGAAGGTAATCCCTCAGAATCAACTGATTCTATAGTTGTAGTACAATATGAAAACCCCGGAATTTATGATGTTACACTCCATGTTGCTTCGGTTACAGGTGATGATGAAATAACAAAAAATGATCTGATTACTATTATTAATACTCTCGATGGTTTAAATATTCCGATTGTAGAAGATTTTGAAAATAATTCATTTCCCGTTAATCCTGATGACGCAACAAAATCGTGGACAATAATTAATGGTGGTGATGGGAACTGGCATTATAATACCGAAGCATCAACTTCTGGTGAAGGTTCTGTTAGAATTCAAAACTATTTAAATGGAGATGGTGTTAAAAACTCACTTATTTCTCCAAATATTAATCTCAGGAATTTAAATAATAAAATATTGATTTTTAATATGGCTTATGCTAAAAGACACTCTTCTGATTCTGATGAATTAAGAGTATACCTTTCAGGTGATTGTGGTATTAATTGGCGTTTGGTTTATGCAAAATCAGGTTCTTCGCTTTCACCAATTATTGTGTCTTCAGATGTATTTGTACCTGAAATAAATGACTGGAAACAAGAAAGTAAAGATATTTCTGCATTTACTAACGAAACCCATGTAATGCTTAAATTTGAAATGCGAAGCTTTGGAGGTAATTGTTTATATATTGATGATGTTAAAATTGAAGATGCTTTATCTGTTAACTTCAAGAATTTAAAAAATAAATTTGACTTTGAAGTTTTTCCAAATCCAATTAATGAACATTCTGTTTTGTCTTACATTTTGAATTGGTCTGTTCAAGTTGAAATAAAAATAACAAGCATTCTAGGTGATGAATTGGCTTATTTTACTGAATGTCAGAACAAAGGGGAACATGAAATTATAATAGGCTCATTAATTTCAGATATAAAAGCAGGAATATATTTTGTTACAATTATTTCAGGAAACAATTCCGCAACCAGAAAAATTATAGTTGTTAATTAAAACTTTTTTATAATAAAAAATGCACAAACTTTCCAAGATATAAGTACATAACCAATCCCAGTATATCGTTTACAGTTGTAATAAAAGGACCTGTTGCCAGTGCCGGATCTATTTTTAATTTATTCAGTGCCAAAGGAACAAACGTACCGAACAATGATGCGAAAAGTATTACAGAGAACAACGAAACAGATACAGTTATTGTTAATGCAAATGAATCGCTAAAAATGAAATTGTACAGAAATATAACAATTGAGCAAATAATTCCATTAACAAATGCTACAGAAAGCTCCTTCCATAGTTTCATAGCAGCTGATTCAAGGCCAATTGTATTATTCGCTATACCCTGAACAATGATTGACGAAGATTGTACCCCAACATTTCCAGCCATAGCTGCAATTAATGGCATAAAAAAGAACATTGCCGGAAAAACGCTTAAACTTGCCTCATGGCTTTTAATTACATATGCACTAAAAATACCTCCAAATAAACCAATTAATAGCCATGGTAACCTTGCCCTGGTATGGTTCCACACCTTATCAAAAGGTTCAACATCCTCAGTAATACCTGATACCATCTGGTAATCTTTTTCAGCTTCTTCGCGTATGACATCAACAACATCATCTATGGTTATACGTCCCATTAGCCTTCCAATACTATCTACCACGGGCAACACAACAAGATCATATTTATCCATTATATTTACCACTTCTTCAGAGGGTGTATCTGTTCTAACAGAAATAATATCCGGGTTATAGTGCTTTGAAATATTGTCTGAAGTTGGAATAAGTAACAATTTCTTAATTGACAATATACCTTTAAGGATATTTCCTTCATCAACTACATATATCTTATATATTTCATCAATTTCTGCAGCTTGCTTTCTTATTTCCTTTATACAAGTTAAGATATTCCAGTTTGTTTTAACAGCTACCAATTCCTTTGCCATTAAACCTCCGGCTGATTCTTCATCATAATTTAACAAGTCAACAATGTCTCCAGCCTGATCAATGTCATCAATATGCGAAAGAACCTCCTCACGGGTTTCATCTGATAATTCACCAATAACATCGGCAGCATCATCAGAATCCATTTCTTCCAGCTTGTCGGCTATATCTTCACTTGGTAATGTTTTTAACAATCTTTCTCTAACATCTTCTTCCAATTCAATTAAAACATCGGCACTTTTTTCAGTATCTAATAATGGAAAGATAAAGTTATTCTGATCTTTATCAAGCTCATCAAATATTTCAGCTATATCAGCCGCGTGCAATTCTGCAACTAATTCTTTTATCGTTTCATCATTACCAGCATCAATAGCTTCTTCTAATATTTCAAGAAATTCCCGGCTTAATTCAAACTGTTGCATTTCTATATATGTTAATTATTAAAACTCTTATTATTACCTCATAAACCGGCAATAAAATTTGTTAAATGTACAAATTCAATTACATTTAACTGTTCGGGCCTTTTTAATAAAAGATCAATATTTGCCACTTTGTCACCCAGCAATGGTTTTAAAGAGTTCTTTAATGTTTTTCTTCGTTTACCGAAACCAGTTTTAACTACCTTAAAAAATAATTCTTCAGGACAACCAAGTTTAATATTTTCTTTTCTCTTTAACCGTATTACTGCTGATTTAACTTTAGGTCTTGGATTAAAAACCTTTTCGCTAACAGTAAACAAATATTCAAGATTATAAAATGCTTGTAATAAAACACTTAATATACCATATGTCTTTGAATTAGGCCCTGAAACATATCTATGGGCAACTTCTTTTTGTACCATGCATACAATTTCACTGATTGAATCTTTATATTTAAGAATTTTAAACATAATCTGACTTGATATATTATATGGCAAATTACCAATTATGGCAATTGGTTTCTCCATTTTATTTAAAACATCTGATCTTAGAAAATCACCATGAATAATATTTTTATATAATTGAGGAAAAACACTTTGTAAATAATCAATTGATTCTTTATCCACATCAATAACATAAAAATTCTTAACTCCTTTATCAAGAATTAAACTGCTTAAAATTCCTTTCCCAGATCCAATCTCCAACAGAGAATTTGAATTACTAAGTTGTAATGAACCAACAATTTTAGTTGCTATATTTTTATCTACTAAAAAGTGCTGGCCAAGATGCTTTTTAGGTTTAACGTTCATAATAAATTTATTACTTAATATAAAACCATGTTATAAAATAACAAATTTCAAACTGCAAATAAGTTTGTTTTTATTTAACACATATATTATACTTGAACAAATTAACCATTAAGATTGAATATAAATATACAGATTTCGGCATTTTTCATATTGCGGTTTACAATTCAGATTAAATGAAATTGGTAATTAGAAATTCGGCTGTATATACCGAACCATCTTTCCAAATTTTAAGTTTAAATTAATATAACGGGTCAAAGTTAATACATTTCAAAAGTGTTAACTACTTTTAGGTATTTTTTAAAAATGCCGAAATATTCATCTAAAAGAGTTATCCTTCTTGTAAAAGTTTTAATTGTTTTT
>DAOVJU010000017.1 GCA_030632095.1 Chlorobiota bacterium | reverse complement strand
CCCTGTGCACCCACCGCGGTACCCATAATGTTAAAATGAGAATAATCGACCGGATAAGATTTTTCCGAGGCTGTTGTGATAATTCCAAATGGTTGTGGATAGATTACCTCATGTCCACGGTAAGCTGATTTGCCGATTTCACACATACCAATACAGCCATCAATACAGGTTGCGCACATTCCACTTATTGGAACTATAGAATCTTGAGTTCTGTTTTTTGTTAATGTTGCTGCTGTAGCATTTATTTTTGTTAAACTCATATTTTTTCCTCCTTTGTTTGTTATTTATAACTTATTTACTTATTGTTTTCAGTTACACATGTTCCGCATTCTCCTTTTAAGCCCATCCAGCAATGATAGTTGTTTTCATACACTTCTAAACATGTTGGCTGGAGTGTATTTTCGCACCTGCCACATAATACATTTTCAGGGTTTGTGCCTTCACATCTTGTTGTACATGCAGGGCATATATACATACACCCGCCACATCTTCTGCATTCGTCGGATGTTTTATCAAATGGCGTATGTATTTTCAGTTCATTGCCCCTGTTAGCAAATCCAATAGCACTGGCCATCATTTGTTCTTCACATATTCTGACACATAATCCGCAGTAAATGCAATTTTCCCATTTTGGAGAAAACCGGACCTGGTTTAGTCCCATTTTTGCAGCTAAATCCTGTAATACTTTTGATGTAGGACATTGTGAAATCAATAGTTCAAGGATCATTTTTCTTGCACTGATAACTCTTTTAGTTGCTGTATGTACAACAAGTCCTTCTTCCACAGGATATGTACATGAAGTTACCAATTTGGTTCTATCACCAGTGCCAATTTCTACGATACAAAGGCGGCATCCACCCCATGCAGAAAGTCCTTCATGATAACAAAGGGTAGGTATTTCAAGCCCTAAGAACCTTGCTGTTTCGAGTATTGTCCAGCTTTCTGGAGCATCAAAAGGTATTCCGTCAATTGTTAAGTTCATTATGCCTCCTGTTTTTCTTGTGATTTTTCTTTAAGTTTTTCAATAAACTCTTTCCCGTCTTGTGTTTCAAGTTCGCATCGTAAACATCTCTGAGCCTCTTTTATTGCTTGTTTTTCTGTAAAGCCCTGTTCTACTTCCAGTAAATTATATTTTCTTTTGTCAGGAGATAAACAAGGCATAACAGGCCGCTTAGCTAACATTAATTCATCTGTTTCTTCTTCAGATAATTCAAGAGGTTCAATATATTTTGAAGGCCTGGTTATTTTATATTCCCGCTTCACTTCTTTTCCACTTAAATATTGATCAATTGATAGTGCAGTAATTTTACCGGCAGCAACAGCATCGACAACTGTATTTGGGCCAGTAACTAAATCTCCTCCGGCAAATACTCCTTGTTTAGTAGTCTGAAAAGTTTCAGGATCAACTATAATGGTATTCCATTTTGAAAATTCAAGCCCTTCTTTCTTCAAGAAGGAAATATCAGGGCTTTCACTTATAGACACAATTAAAGTATCAAGTTCAACAGTAAATTCCGAACCTTCAACCGGGACAGGTCTTCTTCTGCCTGATTCATCCAATTCTCCCATCTTCATTCTTATAAATTCACAGGCTTTTAATTTTCCTTTTTCAGATATTATTTTCTTTGGAGCAGTTAAAAATTCTATTTTAATACCTTCATCTAATGAGCCTTCCACTTCCTCCTTATAAGCAGGTATTTCTGTCATAGTTCTTCTGTAAAATATAGTTATTTCTTCTGGTTTTGTTGTGCGTAATGCACTCCTGGCAGTATCTATCATAGCTACACTTTCAGATATTTCAGCGCGCAATACCCTCCTTGCAGCATCTACTGCCGTATTACCACCACCGATAATACCTACTTTTTTGCCAATTTCAATATTTTTACCAAGATTCAGGCTCGATAATGCTTTCATTCCCGGGAGTACACCTTCAATATCTTCACCCGGAATATCTAATTTCAATGACTGATGTGCGCCCGTGGCAATATATATAGCTTTATAACCCTGATCGCGCAGGTCATTTAAAGTAAAATCCTTTCCAAGTGCAAAATTTGTTTTAATATCAAGCCCGGAGCTTTTAACATAATTAATATCGTATTCTAAAATATTCCTGGGAAGCCTGTATTCAGGGATTCCTAAAGTAAGCATCCCTCCTATTTCAGATTCTTTTTCAAATACAGTAACTTCATAGCCTTTTTGAGCAAGATAAAAACCACAGGTTAATCCTGACGGGCCGGAACCAATTATAGCTACTTTGCTTCCTTTGATTTTTTGAACATGCTTAGTTTTAGTATGAAGCTTATTTTTCAATCCGTAATCGGTAACAAATCTTTTCAAGTCCCCAATTGCTATTGCATCCCCACCTTCTCCTGCCTTGCACTTTAGCTCGCATGGATGATGACAAACACGGGCAAGTACTGATGCAAACGGATTATCTTTCTTTATGATTTTCAAAGCCTCTTCATATTTTGTATTAGCGATAAGAGCAACGTAAACCGGAACTTCTGTATCTATAGGACATGTATATTGACATGGAGAAGATATTATTTCTTTGCATACTCCTGCAGTACATTTTTTCTTCAAAATATGATCAATATATTCGTCTTTGAAATACCTGAGTGTAGCCAGCAAAGGATTGGCAGCAGTTTGTCCGAGCCCGCACATTGATGCATCTTTAATAACCGGGCCCAATTCCTCAAGTAAAGCTATATCTTCTTCTTTGCCCTTTCCTTCAGTGATGTTTGTTAGTATTTCATTCATTCTTTGTGTCCCTTCCCTGCAAGTTGAGCATTTTCCACAGGATTCTTCCTGTAAGAAGTTAGTGAAATACTTAGCAATATCAACCATACAAGTATCTTCATCCATTACTATCATACCACCTGAACCCATGATAGAACCTGCTTTATTCAAACTCTCGTAATCTATTGGTATGTCAAACATCTTTTCAGGTATACATCCGCCTGATGGCCCGCCTGTTTGTATTGCTTTTATCTTTTTTTCTCCTGATGGCCCGCCTCCGATATCATATACCACTTTCTTTATTGTTGTACCAAGAGGAACTTCAACAAGTCCTGTATTTTTAATTTTTCCTACCAGGGAGAATATTTTGGTGCCTCTGTTTCCCGGTACTCCAACTTTGGTATATTCTTCCGCACCTTTGCTAATGATAACAGGAATATTTGCAAATGTTTCAACATTATTGATACAAGTCGGAAATCCCCAAAGCCCTTTATTTACAGGATATGGTGGGCGTTGCGCAGGCTGTCCCATCTTTCCCTCGATAGATTTAATAAGAGCTGTTTCTTCACCACAAACAAATGCACCTGCACCGCGAACAATGTCGATGTCAAAATCAATGTTGGTACCTAATATATTTTTTCCAAGAATGCCAAGATCTTGTGCTTGCCGTAAAGCAATCGTTGTATGTTTTATTGCCAAAGGATATTCACTACGAACATAAATATAAGCTTGTGTTGCACCAATAGCTATACCTCCTATTATCAAACCTTCAATAATTGAGTGAGGATTACCTTCTAAAAGACTACGATCCATATAAGCTCCCGGATCTCCTTCATCAGCGTTACATATAATAAATTTTTTTGTTTCTCCATTACCTGATTTCCTGGCAATTTCCCACTTTATACCGGTTGGAAAACCTCCCCCTCCACGGCCTCGTAATTCAGATTGTTTTATTTCGTTAATAATCCATTCGAAATCAGGATTTGATATTACTTTCTCAAAAGCAGTATAACCATCCTGTTTAATATAGTTATATATCCTGATTGGATCAAGATATTGATTTTTCCCTAGGATTGTTCGTGTCTGATTTTTAAAAAAATGAATGTCCTGTTGTGTTTTGAATGTTTTTAAAGTACCTGGTTCCTTATATAGCATCTCTTCAATTACCTTCCCTTTAACAGCAGCATCAATAATTTTTGGGACATCTTCCATTTTTAATTTCGGATACAAATTATTGCCAGGCTCAACTATAATGAATGGATCCATCTCACAGAACCCTAAACATCCGGTTATTCTCAGAGTTAATTTATCATGAAGATTGTGCTCAATTATTTCACGTTTAATTATTCGCATAATATCATTTGAACCACTTGCAAGACCACCGGTTCCTGCACATAATACCAGGCATACTTTATTATCTTCAGGATGATCTAATATTAATTTTCGAAAATCAGTAAAACCTTCGACTGTTGATATATGTTTCATATTCTTTTATTAATTAACATTCTTAAATATCCAATATATGTCCTTTACATCCACGTCGCGGACAAACCTGAACTGTGCCCCCTCCCCGAACAATCATTGTAACCATTGTTGTTCTGCATTCAGGGCATGCGTAACCTCCTATTAGCTCTGTATGACAATGCGGACAAAAAATATTAAGTTTTGTATCTAATGGTATTTCATGTTCCGATTCAAAATTGAAACTGCCATAAAGTGAAGATAACCTGTACCATCCATGTTTACGGCCAAACGAAACTGTTATATGTATACATGGGTAGTTGTCAATAAGATGTTCCAGTTTCATAAGTGTATGGTTGCATCTCGGACAACTAACTTCAACAGGAAAGATACGTTGGTCCTTCTTAATATCAATTTTGCCTAATCCTTCACTTACTTCATTAATTAATTGTTTAACCATTCTAGCTTTTACACTCGAAAAGTATTCCCCGTCAATTACAACAATTGGACCGAGAGCACATGCCCCCAGACAGTTTACAGTTTCCAGCGAAAATTCTTTATCAGGAGTTGTATCACCTGCCTTTATTTCAAGTTGTTTCTCAAATTCCGATGCAACGGCCTGAGCGCCACGCACATGGCATGCCGTACCTAAGCACACTGAAATAAGGTGTTTGCCCCGTGGTTTTAAACTAAACGATTTATAAAAAGTAGCGACACCGTAAACATCCTTCAAAGGAATTTTCATTCTACCAGAAATTTCCTTAAGTGTTTCTTCAGGGAGATAATTATAATAATTCTGAACATCTTCCAATATTGCAATTAATTTGTTATTCTTAGAAAGGAGATTTTCAACTAAATTTGGTATCTTAACTTCAAACTCATCGCAATGCCAAATTGGTTCTGTAGCAAATTTAAGACGAGTGCAGGTTGAAGCATGCCTGCATGTTGTACAAATACCCTGGACTTCTTTTTTTGCTAACATATGTTGCGCTTTTTAAAAGTTTATCGTTTTCCGGAATAAGATTTTTAACTAAGTTTAGTGTTTCTTATTTATTTTCAAACGTTCTAAAATAGTAATTTTTTTTATTGTAAGTACCTTTGTACATGATAAAATTTTATAATAATATTAACCTTCATAAATATATTGTATAATAAAGCATAAATAATAAAAGATAAGGCTATATTTTGAAGAAGCTGAAAGCTTTTCGGTTATGTGATTTGATTAAAATATCCGGAAGACGAAGGTATTTTGAAAAATATCAATAAATTTGAAAATTCCTTTTGAAAATAATCAATAAGCCTTATATTTATAATAATTGTTTGATATTTAATATTTTGGTTCTACTGTTATTTTAATGGTAAATAATTATTTTAAGGTTCTATTAATAAGTTTATTTATAATGCTAAAATGTTCCACTAAATTATTAGTAGTACCAATATTTTACAGTATTTCAACAAGCTAAACTCATGAGAAAGACAAAAAAAGATATTATTTATTACCTGGCCGAAAGGCCGGAAATTGCCATTATTACCAATCATGGATATGCCGGGCCGCTTATACCAACCGGTGGCGCCCCTGATACAGGGGGACAAAATTATTATGTAAATACATTGGCGAGGAAACTTGAACAACAGGGATATAAAATTACCGTATATACAAGAGGTGGTTTTCCCTTTTATGAGAGCACAAAAATCCGGTCTAAAACCGAATATTTAACTGATAACATAAGGTATGTTTATATCCCCGGTGGTGGTGAAACATTCATACGCAAGGAAGATATTGCCATAGCTTTAGACGAAGAATTAAATTGGTTATATGAATACATTAATCATGAAGCTGAAATTAAAAAATGTGAGCCATGGGAAGTTTATGAATTTATAAACTCGCATTACTGGGATGCAGGAGTTTTAGGATTATCAGTAGTTGAACGCTGGAGAAATGACATGGTAGAAAAATCCCTGTCGCAGCTTTTATCCGGGATCATTTCTGAAAAAGAACTTAACAATCTTTATAAAGAAAGACATTGGATGTCATTAGGTGAAAAACCGAGTTTGTTTTTAGGCTTACAATTACTAAACCAGGAAAGCATTAAAAATCATGATATTCAATTAAAAATTCGGGCTGCAGCAACAAGCTGGGCCAGTGGCAAGGGCTTACAGGCAAACGAAGAAAATATTCTGGTAGATGCTGCAGAAGAAGCATTGTCAAGATTAGAAAATACATTTGAACCGGCGCTCAAAGAATTAGTTGTTGCATCAGCATTAGGAAATTCAATATTAATGATGTCGCCTGAATCTGATGATTCACTAAAACGAAATCTTGACCGTATTGACAGGCATGTCTGGACACCACATTCATTGGGAGAAATTAAAGATTATAATTATCGTAACCGGACACTTGATGTAAGAAGAGATTTAAAGTTTTGTGAAAGACGGAATCACGAACGAATGATTTGTCACCGGACAAGAGCCATTATTGCAACTTCAACCAAAATAGCTGAATATTTATGGACGCATTTCAGGGTTCCGGTAAATGAAACTTTTTATTTCCCGCCATGTATTGATGGTGATACATTCAGGCCTTACACTGAACAGGAATTAAACCCAACATATAAATACATGTCAAAGATTTGTGGAATTTCGGTGAACAAACTTAAACAAAGCAAGATAATCTTTGAAACCAGCCGTATGGACCACACGAAACGTAAAGATCTGCTTATTAAAGCTTTTGGCAAAATTGTCTCGGATTATGATGATATTTATTTATTCATAGGTGGTGGCCCTAAAAATGAGCTTTTTAATACACTTCAAAATCAAATTTCTGATATCCCCGAATTAAAAGGAAGGGCATTTTTAACTGCACCAATACCTGATGAACATATTGGTAAAATATTTTCAATAGCTCATATTTATGCTTCTGCATCGGAAATGGAAGGTTTTGGTATGAGTGTATCTCAATCGGCAGCAGCAGGCGTACCAATTGTTTCTTCCGATTTAATTCCGTATAGCCTTTATTATTCGCCTGATCATACTGAAATTTTTCCTGCCGGAAATTCGGTTGCATTTGCAAAAGGAATAAAGAAATTACTGGATAATAATGATTTGTGGAGAAAAAATTCTGAAAATTTGCAGATACAGGCCAAATCGCTTAACTGGGAAGCTAAAACAAAAGAATTTTTAGATTATTTAGAAAGTAAAAGAATAATTAACAATGGCTAAAGTATAGAGTATTGTAGCTTAAGTTATTGAAGTATAAATTTGAAATGAGCAATGGAATGTTGGAATAATGGATCATTGGAAAGCAGGAATTCACGTTTTCCATCATTCCAGTTTTCCATCATTCCAAATCAATATATTGATAACTAGAGTGATAATTCAGTAAAAGCTACGATATATTATATCAAAGTCTATAAAAATCAATGAAATGATTGGCGATAAACTTGTAATAACAGATTACCATAAAAATGCGGCAAAAAAAGTTATTGCCTCATTAATGAAAATTATAGAACAAGCAAAAAATCCGGTTTGTGTTACCGTTTCCGGTGAATCAGGAAGTGGTAAAAGCGAAGTTGCATTCTGTTTATTTGAACAACTTAAAGCGAATTCCATACCCGGTATAATTTTAGGACAGGATGATTATTTCAAATTGCCACCAAAAACAAATCATAATAAAAGATTGCAAGATATAAACTGGGTTGGTACTAATGAGGTTAAACTTGATTTGTTAGACGAAAACATTCAACAGTTGAAAACAAATTTCAATAAACAACTGGTTAAACCACTGGTAATATTCGAAGAAGACAAAATACAGGATGAAATTCTACAAGCTGAAAAATATAATGTTATTATTGCGGAAGGCACATACACCAGCCTGTTAAGAAATGCTGATTTCAGGGTGTTTATCAATAGAAATTATAAACAAACTAAAAAAAACAGGTTAAAAAGAAGCCGCGATCCTGCCACTGAATTTCTTGAACGGGTATTGGAAATAGAACATCAAATTATATCTAGACATATAGAAGTGGCTGATGTGATTATTGATCCACCGGAAGAGGAAATATAGAAATTAATAAATTAATCAGAAATAAGATTTTCTATTATTTAAACTCCCCGGCAAAACAATCTTATTTCTTCAATTTACTAAGCTAAAAAATGTAATTATTTGTATTTCTGTTATTTAGGTGTATAATTCTTTAAATAATGATACAAAAAGATTAAACGATTATAAACAAGCTTGTACGATATCGAACTATTATATAGAGATTTTTTTATTCTAAAATCAAATAAAAACTCGGTATATTAGTATATTGCCTTAACTTTAATGCCAATTGTAGTCAATGCATAAAAAGAAACGGGCTAACTGAATAATACTTTGTGAAATGGTCAACATAATTTCTTCCAACTTAGTTATAATAAGACAATTTTTCAAGAAACATAAAATTGAAAAAGCTTATGTCTTTGGTTCTGCCCTTACAGATGATTTTAACGAAAACAGCGACATTGATTTTTTAATAAAATTTAAAGCCGGCATAGACCCGCTTGAAAAAGGTGAATTATGGTGGAATTTACACGATACTTTAAGAGATTTTTTTAACAGAGAAATTGATATTGTTACCGAAAATTCTTTAAAAAACCCTTACTTCATCAAAGAATTAGATGAAACAAAAAAATTAATTTATGGATAACAAAACAAAAAATGAAAATAGCAGTAATAGGTTTTGGCGCTGCCGCCATAGGTTTTCTTGAAAAAATAAAAGACAGTAAACATGAAATTCATGTTTATGAAAAGAGTAAAGACATACATTCATCGAGTATTTCGGGAATTAGAGCAGATGGAAAACTTTTTGTATCAAATGAAATGGGTGGCGATATTTACATTGATGTAAAACTGCAAAAACGGTTTGTTGACTATTATCTAAACCATTCACGGAGTGGAGATTTTGAAACAGGTAAAAGCTTTGCTAATGAAAATTACTACAAAATGTTTTATGAAAAGGGTTTTTTACCGATTACCTCCGATTTTTATCATCTTGGAACAGATCAACTTAAAGAAGTTTTGAACAATATTTATGAGAATTTCAGTTCTTATAAAAACATACATTTCCGGTTCAGTGAAAAAGTTACTGATGTTGAATTAGACGGGGATAATGTATTAATTAACGGTAAAGACCGGTTCAACAAGGCTTTGATTTCAGTTGGAAGAAGTGGACATAAAATAGTAAAATCTGTTATTCAAAAGTATCCTGATCTGATCACCGACAGTTCTCAGGTCGATTTAGGAATACGCTACGAACTTCCAGATCACATTGTTCAGGAGCTTAATGATGAGATGTATGAATTTAAATTAAAATACAAGAGCAAAACAGGATATATGGTCCGTACATTTTGTAATAATCCTTCAGGATACGTGGTAACTGAAAATTACGATGATTTCTGTACGGTTAACGGACACGCCAAATTAAAGGATAAAAGCAAAAACACAAATTTTGCAATTCTGGTAACTGTAAAACTTACACAACCGTTTAATGATCCTATTAGTTACGGCTCTTACATAGCCAAATTATCTAATCTATTAGCAGGAGAAGATAAAGTAATACTTCAGACATACGATCATTTTAAACGATCTAAAAGGACGAAAAACCTGTACAGGGTACTACCTACCCTTAGTGAAGATAAATACATATTAGGTGATATTAATTTAGCTTTTCCAAGAAGAATTATTGAGAGTATTATTGATTTTATAGAAAATCTTAATTTGATAATACCCGGTATAGCAAATCCTGATAACCTGGTTTATGCACCGGAGATAAAATTTTACTCCAATAAATTGAATAACAATCTGTTTAACTGCCTGAAATTTGCTGGTGATTGTTCAGGATCAACAAGATCAATAATTTATGCTACGGTGCATGGATACCTTATTGCAGAAGAATTTCTGAAGACACAGAAATAAATATACGGTTTATAGTATTCTTCTCTTTCATATTGGCAGCAGCCAGGAAGATTATTATAAGTTTCCTGAGTAGCTCTATGCATTTCAGTATCATATCCTGAATTAGCTATTGCCTTGTGAATTTTGTGTAAGTCAGTTTTTCATTGGCATAAGAACTTTCCGAAAGTTTAAACTTTCGGAAAGTTGATTGATTTATCTGACTATATATCGTAAACCTAAGTAAATGCTTCTGCCAAATATCGGCCCCCAGATTAATGAACTGTCAAAACTCTGATCAAATGGATCTTCGCTTGAAATTATCGGATTGTCCTGAACAAAATTCAGTAAGTTTTCAACACCCGAATATACCTCAAATACTTCGCGCCATTTTTTACTGATTTGTACATTCATTAAAATAAAATTCGGAGAATGACCAGAAGAATTATAGGGCACAGTATTCAAGGATGTGTTTGGTATTCGTTTTTCACCTTGCCAGTTAATTGTATAATCAAATTTCCAGTATTTAATTGATTCATATGCCATGTTAATGAAGGCTCTATGGTTTGCTATTAATGGTTTTTGTAGCAAATAATCATTATATGTTGTTTTAACGTCATACCAACGATATGCAAGGCGTACATCCAATCGTTTAATGACTTCATAATCAAACTGTGCCTGGAAACTATTTGAATATGATTTTCCGGAAAGATTATAGAAAGAAACTTCATGCGGATTGCCATCAAAATCAATAACAATCTGGTTGATAAAATCAGTCCTGTAAAAATCAAAGCTTATTACGCCTTCCCGATAATCTAAAGTAAATTTCCGGGAAAGATTTAAACCATAATTCCAGGCGATTTCAGCTTCCATGCCATAAGGTTTATCGCTATTATTATCTCCATTTATTATGAATTTACGTGAACTTGCTAAAAAACCATTATTTTCAGCTAGAATATTGGCCGTTCTGAATCCACGGCCACCGGAAGCTCTCAACACAGTTTTTTCTTCTAATGCATATCTCATATGCAATCTAGGTGTAAGAAATGCTCCGTAAATATTGTGATAGTCTGCTCTAATTCCTGCCACAACATTAAAACTTTCCAGATAATTGTAAGTATATTCTAAAAAAGAACCCGGAACAATTTCCGTACGATCATAATTTGAACCATTCAGAATTTCTTTATAGTCATCATACTGAAAACTTGCACCTGCTTTATATTTATGATTGGTATTCCCAATAATACTTTGATAGATTAAATTGCTGTAAAAAGTATTTTGAGAAGCGTCATAATGATTTAAACCAAAGAATGAATTTTGCGTATGCATAGCACCGGATATCTGCAGGCCAATACTCTGCCATGTTTTTTCCTGGTTTACTTTCCCTAATTTTGTCCAGCCTTCAAATCTTTTCATGATCAAATTCATTCCCCAAATACTGGTCGATCCTTTATCTTTTTCAAGATCAAAACCAAGTTGGCCTCCTATTTTATCAATATATGTTGCTTTAGCACCAAATTGAAAATGAATTCCCTTATTGTTATAAAATTCCCAACGATTCAAAGCTATGTAGTTTTGGCTTAGCGGTTTATCTAGAAATCCATCTTTATTACGATCTTGTTTTATGGAATTATTACTAGCATGGAGCAAAAGTGCTGTACCCCAGTTTTCACCTAAATCAAATCTCAGGTTTGTATTGGCTTCTATTCTCCCTCCTTCATTTGCATATAAATTGTAATAGACTTTATCCATGTTAGCAGGATTTCGCAAGTCAACATTGATTTGGCCTGCAATACTTTCAAAACCATTTGCAACTGACCCTGTCCCTTTATTTAGCTGGATACTTTCAATCCAGGTTCCGGGGATATAAGTTAATCCGTAAATAGCAGACAGACCTCTTACATCCGGAATATTTTCACGAGTGATTTGAGTATATGGCCCTGCAAGGCCAAGCATTTGAATTTGCCTGGTTCCGGTTATTGCATCGGTAAATGAAACATCAACCGAGGGGTTGGTTTCAAAACTCTCGCTAAGATTACAACAGGCCGCTTTTAGCAATTCTTTTTCACCAATTTTTTCTATTTTAATCGGGTCTAAAAAACTTATTTGTGTCGCTTTTTGTCGATATACAATTACTACCTCATCAAGCTTTAATGATCCATCTAAAACAACTAGTAAATATTCTTTATCTTCAACATTTAAAGTATCGTTTTGAAAACCTACAAAACTAATGACAAGGGTATTTTTACCTTTAACTTTTTTAAGTTTGAAATTGCCTTCTGCGTTGGTAATTGTACCTATAGTTGTATTAAGCCAAACAATGTTTGCCCCAACTAAGGGATGTTTATGTCCATGTTCCAGTTCCAGTACTTTTCCTTTTATGAATTCATCACCTTGCTGCGCTTTAAGAAATAATGAATTAAAGAAAAGTAAAAGAACTGTAAAGAAAAACAGAACTAATTTAATGTTTTTCAACTTCACTATTATAGGCGCAGCAATTAGGTAGTTTTTCGTAAGTTTCCATATTTGTTTCAAACTTATCAGTACTATGGCCAACAGAAGCAATGGATTTATGAATATCATCAATAATCACCTTATCAGCATGATAAATAACTTTTAGAGTGTCTGTTTCTACATTCCATTCGGCAAATTTTACTCCTTTGATAAGTGCAGCATTTTCAATGCGATCTTTACACATATTGCATACTCCGTTTACTTTAAATTTTGCGGTTACAATATTATCTTTATTTTCTTGTGCTGATAAATTATGGCTGAATACACCAATGGTGATTAGTAAAATAATATATTTAATTGTAGTATTCATGGTAATTAATTTTTAAGATTTATAATATTATATAAGTTTTACACCTTTGTTAGGGTTTTTATTATGCTTATTATTTGAATTATTTGTTCGAGATTAATAAAATCGAGTAATAAGTTTCTTGTTCTCAAATTTTTTAGTATTAACAAATACTAACTACATAGCTATAGTTTCACTATAATTTGAGAAAAGATAATGGTATGAAAATCAGAGTCGGAATACTTGTATAAGAGAAAGCAGGGATAGTAGCTTATGTGGGAATAAGTCAATTTCAGAATAGTTTTTATTTGGTTTGAAATTGAATTCGTAATTAGTTAAAATTGTTTTAAAATCAATTATGTTAAAATCAAAAATCTCTAAAAACTCAATCCTAAAACCGGAAAAAACAAAATCCTCAATAGGCTCTATTGAAATAGTCTCGTTTTTACAACAATCAACTACTTCACAGCAGAATTCAACTTCAGAAAAAACAGAAACTGAAATCAAATTGTCACCACAATAATGCTTTGAAATTGTGAAGCCTGTTGTTGAGATTAACAGGAAAAGTGAAATAATTATATGACTAATGTATTTAAACAAAATTTTTGTAATTAATTATTAGATAGCAAAGTAATATAGAAAAAATGAAAAAGCTTTTATATAATTTTTGAAAATGTTTATAATATTTTTAGATCAGATTTTATCGAGTGAGGTACGTTTGTGATCTTTTATTTTTTTATAGTAGGATGGGGTTAAACCGCTAACTTTTTTAAATTGACTCGACAAATGCTGTACACTACTGTATCCAAGCTGAAATGAAATTTCGTTTAGATTGAGTTCATCATATACAAGCAATTCTTTAACTTTTTCGATTTTTTGTAAGATCATATATTTCTCAATGGTAATTCCTTCAACTGATGAAAATAGATTACTCAGGTATGAATAATCCATCGACAGTTCTTTAGCAAGATGATCTGATATATTAAGGCGCTTATCAAACTCTTTACTGTGATGGATTATATTAATGACTTCCGTTTTAATGTTTTCAATGATCTTGCTTTTCTTATTATCTATTAATTTAAAACCGTTTTTCATCAATGCATCTTTAACTTTACTAAGCTGGTTTTCACTAATTTGTCCTGCAATATTAACTTCGCCCAGCTTAATATCTTTTACTTCATGCCCTAACTTTTCCAATTCCTCTTTAACAACTTTGATACAACGAGGGCAAACCATGTTTTTTATTTTCAGTTCGGTTGTTTTCATGTAATAAACTGCAATTACTTATAAATTTACATTGTTAGTTTACAAGTAATAAAATTAGAGAAAAATAATCTTAAGTAAAGAATTTGATTCATTTATAACAGAATTTTAATTAAATTTTCAAGTCTGGTTGAAAAAATTACTATTTTTGATAAAAATTAAAACAAATTTGAAAATTTATGCAAAACATTTTTGATAAAATTGAAAAATATAATACCTGGTCACGTCAAGATTTAAACACTGGTTTTGAACGTGTATCATATCTGGACAAAATAGCCGGATATTTAAATAATAATCTTATAAAAGTTCTTGTAGGGCAGCGTCGTGTTGGGAAGAGTTACATTTTACGCCAGAT
>DAOVJU010000539.1 GCA_030632095.1 Chlorobiota bacterium | reverse complement strand
AGCATTTTATAATCGTGAATATCAATATCCTGATCTATTACAATCATAATTTTATTAAACATCATTTGTCCGGCACCCCATAAAGCATTCATTACTTTAAAGGCCTGCCCCGGATAAGTTTTGTTTATTTTAATTATGGCAATATTATGAGCTACTCCTTCAAATGGCAAATCATAATCCAAGATCTCGGGAAGAATGGCGAGTTTAATTGGTGCTAGAAATATGCGTTCGGTTGCTTTACCAATCCATGCATCTTCCATTGGAGGTACACCAACAATTGTAGCCGGATAAACAGCATCTTTTCTATGAGTTATGCATGTAACATGAAACTTAGGATACCAGTCTGCTAAAGAATAAAAACCTGTATGATCACCAAAAGGGCCTTCCCAAATAAAATTTTCATCAGGATCAACATATCCTTCAATAATAATATCAGCATCTGCCGGAACTTCAATATCCTGGGTAATACATTTTACAAGTTCAACTTTTTGTTTTCTTAGAAATCCTGCCAGCAAATATTCGTCAACATTATCGGGCACAGGAGCAGTTGCGGCATAAGTATAAGCAGGATCTCCTCCTAACGCAACAGCAATTGGCATTTTCTTCCCAAGCTTTTTATACTCCTCGAAATGACGTGCTCCTACTTTGTGTTTATGCCAGTGCATGCCAGTTAAGTTTTTTTCAAAAACCTGCATTCTATACATTCCGACATTCCGTATACCAGTAATCGGGTCTTTAGTTATTACCATTGGCAATGTTACAAAGGCACCACCATCTTCAGGCCAACATTTTAAAACCGGCAATTTATTTAAATCAGGATCATTAAGAATAACTTCCTGACACTTTCCCTTTCCCGAAATAACTTTTGGCATCCAGGAAGAAATACTTGAAAGCTTAGGTAAAAGCTTAAGTTTATCAAAAATATTTGTTTTTGGACTTGTTAAATCAATAAATATCTTTTCTATTTCCTTACCGATATCATCCAGCTTATCTACTCCTAAAGACATGCACATTCTTTTTTCAGAACCCATTGCATTTATCAAAACAGAAAATTCAGTCCCCGTATTTTCAAAAAGTAATGCTTTGCCGCCTCCTGTAGACTTAGATAAACGATCAACTATTTCGGTTATTTCTAACTCTGGATTTACAAACTCTTTTATCCGAATAAGCTCATTTTCATTATCAAGCTTCTGAATAAAATGATTTAATGATTTATAAGCCATAAATACAATTTGTGAGTAATTGTGAAATATACAAAAAAATAAAAAAGGCTGACAACTAGCCAGCCCTTAAATTAGTTAAATTATAAAATCTATAAGAATTTAAAATCTTTCCCTAAGTATCTTGCAGAATCGCCTAATGCTTCTTCAATTCTTAACAACTGGTTATATTTAGCAATTCTATCTGAGCGAGATGCAGAACCTGTTTTAATTAAGCCAGTATTCAAAGCAACTGCCAAATCCGCAATTGTTGTATCTTCCGTTTCTCCTGAACGATGACTAATTACTGAAGTATAGGCATTTTCAGTAGCTAATTTAACAGCATTTATTGTTTCTGTTAATGTTCCAATCTGGTTAACTTTAATCAATATTGAGTTACTAACACCTTCTTTAATGCCTCTTGCTAAACGCGTTACATTTGTTACAAATAAATCATCTCCAACAATTTGAACTTTATGTCCAATAGCCTTTGTAAGCTCTCTCCATCCTGTCCAGTCATCTTCATCTAAACCGTCTTCGATCGATAATATAGGATATTTTTCTACCCAAGCTTTCCAGTAATTTACCATATCTGTAGTTGTCAAATCCTGATTTGTTGATTCGAAATGATAAATTTTCTTTTCTTTATCATAAAATTCCGAAGCAGCAGGGTCTAATGCAATATAAATATCTTTTCCTGGTTTGTATCCGGCTTTTTCTATAGCATCCAAAACAATTTCAATTGCTTCTTCGTTTGATGAAAGATTTGGGGCAAATCCACCTTCATCGCCCACATTTGTCGAATGCCCTTTTGATTTAAGAACAGCTTTTAAATTATGAAATACTTCAACTCCCATTCTTAATGCTTCACTAAAAGTTTCAGCTCCAACAGGCATAATCATAAATTCCTGAATATCTATTTTATTATCAGCATGAGCTCCGCCATTTAAGATATTCATCATTGGAATGGGAAGAGTATTTGCGTGAACTCCGCCTATATACCTGTATAATGCTTGTCCGAATGATTGTGCAGCAGCTTTAGCTACTGCTAAAGATACGCCAATAATTGCATTTGCACCTAAATTGGATTTATTTTCGGTTCCGTCTAATCGGATCATAGCAGCATCAATAGAGCTTTGATCTCCAATGTAGTAACCTTTTAATTCATCATTTAAAATTTTATTAACATTGTGAACAGCTTTTTGAACACCTTTTCCTAAAAAACGTCCTTTATCGTCATCTCTTAATTCAACTGCTTCATACTTACCTGTAGAAGCCCCGGATGGTACAGCTGCTCTACCGATAACACCCCTATCAGTGAAAACATCAACTTCAATAGTTGGATTTCCACGTGAGTCAAGTATTTGCCGGGCATGGATTCTTCCTATCTGCATAGTAATAATTAAAAAGTTAAAATTAAAAATAAAAATAAATTGTTATATTGTTAAATGGTTAAATGGTTTAAAATTTACTGATATATATTCTAAATTTGTAACCATTCACATAGTTTAAACGGACAAATGATTAACTTTGTGAACAGT
>DAOVJU010000452.1 GCA_030632095.1 Chlorobiota bacterium | reverse complement strand
CCAGTAAAATATAAAACCTTATATATTAATGTGATGAAAAAACGAAAATTAACACTATCACTTTTTATTTTACTTATAAGCTTTTCTATAATAGGTATTATTGCACAAACAAGTTCCACTGACACTATAATTACTTCAGGTAATATAAGTGAACTTGCTGATACTTCTGCTTCTGAAAGCGATAGTATTAAAGTGGAAAAGGAAGACATCAAATCACAAAAACATAATATAGTTACTAAAGTGGGCGAGGGCTTTTCAGCAAGATCATTATTCAGGGGATTATTAGGAATGTTAGTTTTAATAGGCATTGCTTTTATATTTAGTGCTAATAGAAAAGCAATATCCTGGCGTGTTGTGTTTATCGGATTAGGATTACAGTTGTTATTGGCAATTGGAGTGTTAAATGTTCCGGTAATTCAGGCTTTTTTTGAAATAATTGGAAAAATATTCGTTAAAATCCTTGATTTTACTAACGCAGGGACAATTTTTCTTTTTAAAGCTTTTGCCACAGGAAAAATTGAAATGCCATTAGTAAATTTTGCAATAATAATTCTGCCAACAATTATTTTCTTTTCGGCTCTCACAAGTGTATTATTTTATTTGGGTATTATACAAAAAGTGGTATATGGATTGGCATGGGTTATGACAAAATTAATGCGCTTGTCCGGAGCAGAAAGTTTATCGGTTGCCGGTAATATTTTCTTAGGGCAAACTGAGTCTCCTCTCATGATAAAAGCGTATTTGGAAAAAATGAACCGTTCAGAAATACTGCTTGTAATGTCAGGTGGTATGGCAACACTAGCAGGAGGGGTTCTTGCTGTATATATAAGTTTTCTTGGAGGAGATGATCCGGTTCAACGTTTAGTTTTTGCTAAACATTTACTGGCAGCCTCTATTATGGCAGCACCGGGTGTTGTTGTTATATCAAAAATTTTAGTTCCACAAACGGAGAAAATAAATGAAGATGTAAATGTTTCTCAGGATAAAATTGGTAAGAATGTATTAGATGCAATTTCAAATGGAACTGGTGAAGGATTACGTTTAGCAATTAATGTTGCCGCCATGTTGTTAGTATTTATTGCTTTCATAGCTATGATTAATTATGTTTTCCTTAAAATAGGAGACTGGACAACATTAAATGATGTTATTACAAATGCTACAAATGGAGAATACAACGAACTTTCATTGCAATTTATACTAGGATATACCTTTGCACCTTTAATGTGGCTCATAGGTGTAGTATCGGAAGATATAACACTGGTTGGACGTATGCTGGGTGAAAAAATCATTATGACGGAATTCATTGGATACATGAGCTTAGCTGATTTGAAAGATGCAGGGGCATTTGCTTCACAAAAATCTATTATCATGGCAACATATATGTTATGTGGATTTGCAAATTTTGCTTCAATTGGGATACAAATTGCTGGTATCGGATCATTAGCTCCAGGGAAAAGGGTATTACTATCACAATTTGGAATGAGGGCATTATTGGCGGGAACTTTGGCATCTCTTTTATCGGCCACAATTGTTGGAATGATCCTGGGGTAATAATTGAAAAAAAAAAGATTAATTAAATGAAGCAGTATTTAGATTTGTTAGGGCATGTTTTAGAAAATGGGAACAGAAAGGAAGATAGGACAGGCACTGGAACAATCAGTGTTTTTGGATATCAAATGCGATTTAATCTTCAGGACGGATTTCCCCTTTTAACCACAAAGAAATTACATCTTAAATCAATAATACACGAACTTTTGTGGTTTCTTCAGGGAGATACCAACATAAAGTATTTAAATGAAAATGGAGTAAGAATTTGGGACGAATGGGCTGATGAAAATGGTGACCTTGGCAACATTTATGGCTTTCAGTGGAGGTCATGGCCTGTTAGTAATAATAAATCAATAGATCAAATAAGTCAGGTTGTTGAAAGCCTTAAAACTAATCCTGATTCCAGAAGACATATTGTTAGTGCATGGAATGTTGGCGATTTGGAAAACATGGCATTACCTCCATGCCATATTTTGTTTCAATGCTATATTGCTGATGGTAAACTTTCTTGTCAGCTTTATCAACGAAGTGCTGATATATTTTTAGGTGTTCCATTCAATATAGCATCATATGCTTTGTTAACCATAATGATAGCTCAGGTTTTAGGATTAAAAGCAGGAGAATTTATACATACATTAGGGGATGCACATATTTATTTGAATCATATCGAACAAACAAAGCTTCAATTATCGAGGGAACCACTTAAATTACCAGAACTGGAAATTAATAAATCTGTTACCAGTATATTTGGTTTTAAGTTCGAAGATTTTCAATTATTAAATTATGATGCTCATCCACATATAAAAGGGGCAATTTCAGTTTAGGAAATCGAAATTATTATACAAATGATTCTATCATTAATAGCAGCTGTATCAGAAAATAATGTAATTGGAAATAATAATAATTTAGTTTGGCATTTGCCAGCCGATTTAAAACGTTTTAAACAAATTACTTCAGGACATTATGTTATAATGGGTCGTAAAACTTATGAGTCAGTTGGAAAACCATTGCCTGACAGAACAAATATAATTGTTACAACTAACGACAAATTTACTGCTGAAGGTTGCATTGTAGTTCACTCAATTAAGGAAGCTCTGGAATATTCTAAAGAACAAGATGAGGTTTTTATTCTTGGAGGTGGTAATATTTATGAACAAACTATAGATATTGCCGACAAAATATATTTAACAAGAATACATGGGAAATTTAATGGCGATACATTTTTTGTTAATATCAATGTACAGGTATGGCTGGTAGAATCAGAGGAATTACATCAACCGGATGAGAAAAATAGTTATGCTTACACGTTTATAAACTATATAAGAAAAAATAGAGTAAATTAGCAGTACTATGGCAAGAAGTATATCATTAGTATTTTTATTATTATTTGCAATAAATGGATTGGCGCAATCAAATAAATCATTAAAAAAGGAAAATGTAAAAAATTACACGGTAAAAGTGTATAATTATAGCTCAGGAAAAGAAAAATCAAAAATATCAGAATACATTAGTTTTGACAAAAACGGGAATATCTTAGAAGAAAAAATATATGATGAAAATGGTAAATTAGAAAAACATACAGAGAGTGTTTATGATGAAAATGGAAATAAAATATCCAAGACTTTCTATTTCCCGAATGGTAAAATAAAAAAGGTAAATAAATACTTTTATGAGGGAAAATTAAGAGTGGCAAAATACATTTATGATGGACAAGGTAGCTTAAAATATAAAGAGGAATATATTTACGAGAAATTCAACGAAGATTAAAAATAAAACATCAAATCATGGAAATTTCAGCAATTTTAACAGTACTGGCCGAAGTCCGGCTTTTTGGCATAAAAGTTATTGATACAGTTGATTTCTTTGAACTCATAGTACGTTTCTCTTTCAATTTCTTCGTTATTTTAGTTATCGTTCAATATTTTTATTATCCAAATAGACAAAGGAAGGATTATTATTTTACATATATCCTGATAAGTACCACGGTTTTCCTGTTGTGTTTTTTACTTGATAATGTTAAACTTCAACTGGGTTTTGCATTGGGGTTGTTTGCAATATTCGGAATTATCAGGTACAGGACCAGACAGATCCCAATAAAGGAAATGACATATCTGT
>DAOVJU010000370.1 GCA_030632095.1 Chlorobiota bacterium | reverse complement strand
CTTATAGGAATCTATCATAAAGATGAACGTTATGATTATCAGAAATCCATAAATTACCTTGATTCATGCAATATAAAAAATTATTATTTGCAAAAGTTCAAGAGTGAATTAACATTAGAGAATGTATTTCAAACCAATGAATTAAGTGACGATTTTAAAGAAATTGTAAACGAATCAAATGGAATAATCTTTTTTGGCGGGCCTGATATACCACCTTATTTATATGGCGAAAAAACAAATCTACTAACATCGATTACTGATACGTACCGTCATTTTTTTGAAGCTTCTCTCCTTTTTCATCTTTTGGGAGGGACTCAAAACGAAAAATTTACTCCACTTTTAGAAGAAAAACCTGATTATATTGTCTGGGCTTTTTGTCTTGGTATGCAAACTATGAATATTGCTACTGGTGGAACACTTATCCAGGATATTCCTTCAGAAATTTATAACATTACTAATGCAGAGGATGTAATTAGTTTGGATAAAGATCAAATACATAAAAACTATAACAAGTTATTAACCTGGAACAAAGAAATGACAGGAGCTAATTTGCACCGTATTAAATTTTCAGAAAATGGTTTTTTTATAACTAAGCTTAAATTTCAAATTTCAAAAAATCCTCAAGTTTACAGTTACCATCATCAATGCATTGAAAAGATGGGAAAAAACTTAAAAGTTGAGGCCACATCAATGGACGGAAAAATAATTGAATCAGTAACACATACTAATTATAAAAATGTCATTGGATTCCAGTTTCATCCTGAAAAATCAGGTTTATACAGCCACAAGGACAAATATCAGTTTACAATTTCTGATACAAACAGAATATCATACCTTTCATTATTAGAAAATACAGAAAGCCTTGAATTTAACAAATCTATCTGGCAATATTTCTCTAAAGTTTTTAATGAATCAAATAAATAACCATCAGGAAGATATGAACAATACAGGGAGTATGCACTATGGTTTGCATTTGTATTACAATTAGCTGAAATATATGAATAATTTGAAGTCTATGGTTTATTGCTGATTATCAAATGGTTTATTTGAAATAAACAATTTATTAACAATCTTTATTAACAATTGTTAATAGTTTGATTTTTTAGGATAATTACTTATTTTTATTTTTTATTTTAGTAGCTTATTAGTACAAATAATCAACATTACATGATATGATTAAACATCTTGTACTTCTGTTAAACCTTCTTGGTATTCTTACTTTCAACAATATTTTCACCGATGATGTAAGTATCAGGCCCAATATTCCTGCAGAAGTTGATGCCGGGGGTAGTTTTACAGCAGTAATCATTATCTCAAAGGGTGATTTAGACAAATTTGCACGTTTTAAAATGGATCTCCCAGCAGGTTTTAAGGCGACACCCAAAGTAACCGCAAATGGTGAATTTAGTTTCCAGGATCAAAGTGTTGTCTTTTTTTGGATAAAACTTCCATACGAAGAAGAATTTTCAATCTCATTTGATGTTGAAGTGGCACCCACCGCGAGCGGTGACTTCATATTCGAAGGCACTTTTTCTTATATTGAAGATAATCAAAGAGAAACCATTAATATGTCTCCGCAAAACATTACAGTTATCAAAAGCGAATATGCAGAAGCTGCACAAGATGAAGAAGCAATAACATTTACATTTGGGAACATTGTAGAAAGAGGAATAAGTTGTATAAGACAAAAACCATATCTTTCTGATAAGGATGAAATTATTGTAAACATGCTTGTGAATAAAGGGAATATTTCTAAGTTTGGAAAAATAGTTGAAACAGTGCCATTGGGATATCGGGCAGAAAATGTGAAAGGTAAAAATTCCAATTTCACCTTTGTAAATCATGAAGTTAAATTCGCATGGTTAGACCTGCCTTATGATGAACAATTTGTTGTTACTTACAAGCTAGTTCCTGTGGCAGATGTATCAGATCAGGCATTTATATTAACCGGTACTTTTTCATATATAGGAAATGAGCAATTAAGAGAAGTTGAAGTAGTTGAACGTGATATTGATTTGGATAGCTTTCGGCCAGCAGGTTTAGTAGCAGAGGCTGATGAAATTATTCCCGAACAAGAAGTAACTGAAATTGTTGAAACACCAATAGATGATGAGCAGGATGTTGTAATTGAAGAAATTAAACCTGATGATATAGAAGAACCTGTAACCAAAATAGAAGAAAAACCTGATCTGGCAGAAGTAACAAAAGATGATGAAACTGAAATAACCGAGCAAATATCAGACGAGAAAGTTACTGATGTGATAGCAACATATACTGAAAAAGAATATGAACCTAAATTAGTTTCTGTTCCAGAACCTGAAACAGGAATAGCATATCGTGTGCAGGTTGCAGCCGGGCACCGGTTAGTTAAATCTGAATACTTCAAAAAGCTGAATGTTCATGATGAAGTAAGGGTTGAAGTTCATGAAGGATGGCATAAATATACAACTGGTACATTCAGAATGTATAAGGATGCACGTGATTACAGAATACATATTTGGAATACAACTCCGGTAAACGATGCATTTGTTGCTGCATATAATTATGGAAACAGGATTACAGTGCAAGAAGCATTAATGATTGCCAATCAGAAATGGTATAAATAAAATCACTTATATTTGTAAAACATTAATCTAGCTAATATTGAAGAAGATAACTTTCATATTTGCATTATTTTTCGTGCCTTTATTTTATGCAATGGCCCAATACGATGATTTTTACGAGAGTTTATTAACCGAGGATGAAGAGGATATTGAGTCTTTAGCTTTCAAACCAATAATTGGCCTTGGAGAAGGAGTGGTGAATTTTTTTGGTGATGTTAACAATGTATACAAAAACCCGTTTGATGGAAGATATGCCTCAATGGCTAATGTTTCAAGGCGTATAAATTCATTCCTGGATATTAATTTCTTTTTCATGTATGGATCATTAACCGGGAATAATTCAATATCTGACCAGTTGTTAAATTTTGAAACCGATTTACTAAGTGGCGGTGTGAGCCTGACATATAACTTTAAACATTTGCTTAAAACTAACCGTCCTATTCAACCCTTTATTTCTATAGGGATCCAACCTTTTAGTTTTAGTTCAAAAGGCGATTTATATGATGCAAATGGCATATGGTATTATCCATGGAGCGATGGCACCTTAAGAGATATTATGGAAAATGCTCCAAATGCTCATAACAGTGTTATTTTAACCCGCGATTATGTTTACGAAACCAAATTGCGTGATGAAGATTATGACGGGCTTGGAAGGTATTCGCAAACATCGTTTGCTTTACCTATTGATTTTGGTATTGATTTAACAGTAACAGACAGGATGACTATGCGCATAGGTAACTCTTATCATTACACTTTTACCGATCTTATTGATGATATTTCAATAGCCGGTACAGAAGAACGCAAAGGAAATGAAGCTAATGATGCATTTCTATTCACTTATGTTTCGTTTCAATTCGATTTATTTTCACCAATTGAGGAAATTGCTGTTGTTGAAGGATTTAAAATCGTAAAATATGTAATTACTGATGGTGAAGATAGTGATGAAGATGGAGTTGATGATTTCAATGATAAGTGCCCAAATACCCCTCCAAAAATAACTGTAGATTTTATAGGTTGCCCAATTGATGAAGACGCGGATGGCATTGCAGATTATAAAGACAAACAACCGAACACACCACGAGATGCAAGAGCAGTTGGACAAGATGGTGTAAGGACGATAGATTCAGAATTAATTTCATTGCTTTATGAACCCGATGCAATTGACCATAAAGATGCATTTAAATATTATTCGGGTACCGAAGCACAAAAAGCTAAAACTACCACATATACTGAAATTCCTGGCAAGTTTAAATCATTGGATGGTGATGGAGACAGCTACATATCTATTGATGAACTCCAGAAAGCAATAAATAGCCTGTTTGATTTCAGTACCAATTTATCTGTTGATGATATAAATGACCTGATTGATTTCTTCTTTGAACAATAATTTGTATTTGAGTAATCGTGATGAATAAACGCATGCTATTCAGTGTGTCACAAAAATTATTGGAACACCCTTATTTATTATTTCATAAAAAATATTCTTTTCTTCAAAAAATCTATCTGAAATAAAAATAGATTATCAGTAATAACCTGAGTTCGATATAAAATTAAATTTACAGAAACCAAAGAGAGGGTGAGATTTTGAGAATAAAATTTGAAAGAATAACGAGTTATTTTTATTATGAGAATATTCTCATTATATTTGTGTCAAAATTATTGTTATGCCTAGAACAAAACAATTAAAAAAAGTAGTTGCACCTCCTCGATTTAAAGGCTACAAACCTTATGGATGTCCTGATAAATCAAATGGTTGTATTGAATTGCTTTATGAAGAATATGAAGCCATAAAGCTTGCAGATTATGATATTATG
>DAOVJU010000151.1 GCA_030632095.1 Chlorobiota bacterium | reverse complement strand
CAGTTTTATCAATTCCTTCTTCAAACTGAACAGAAGGATTCCATCCAAGTTCAGTTTCCAGTTTTGTGCAATCAATGGCATAACGCATATCATGTCCGGCACGGTCTTTTACAAAAGTGATTAGTTTTTCAGATTCACCTTCGTTTCTTCCCAATTGTTTGTCCATTACTCTACATAATACTTTTATCAAATCAATGTTCTTCCATTCATTTTTTCCACCAATATTGTATGTCTCTCCTGTTTTTCCTTTATGAAAAACTACATCAATGGCAGTTGCATGGTCTTCTATATATAACCAGTCGCAGATGTTTTCTTCTTTAATAAATTCATAATTATTAACTTTTTTACGTATAAAGGACAGCTCACTCCACCTCTCGTTTCATGTTTGTTGCTTTAATATTTTTTACTAACTCTAATAAACCGTTTATTTAGTAAATTAGTGATTGATGAATTGTGAAAGTAAGTTAGTTCCTTCCTTTCATTAAAGTAAATTTTCAACTTTATGAGGTGAGCATTAGTCATTAAGTTTATTTAAAGTTCAAAGTTCAAGTTCCAAAGTTACTTTTTCTCATTTATTTTTTTGGTAGCTCATATAAAGAACTGTTCATTTCCTGCTTTTTAAATAAGTTTTCAGGTCTCTGTAGTAATTCTCATGTGGACCAAGCATAATTAATTCCAGATTATCTTTATTATACCTATAGGATAATAAATATTGAATCGTTTCGATTTTAAATTTGTGAATAAAAACACCCCGTAGATCTCCCCTTTTTTCCTTGCCAATACCAGGATTTTCCAATATCTTTTTTATTTGTACATCTAAGATGGCCTTTTGCTTTTTTGTAAACCTTTTGGTTTTCTTCGCAAAAGAACGGGATTGTATTACTCTTAATGACATCTATCCAAATTTATATTCTGAATATTCTCCCTGATCCAACTCTTCTAATCCAATTAAAATTTCCTTGATAAGATTATATGTTAAATCCGGATTCTCTTCAACACAACTACCAATCTTTGCCCAATATTCAATTTGTGCAGTAACTGAACGATTATCAACGCTTGAATAAAGTTTGGCATTATGAAATAATTTGTCTGAAATTCTTACTGCTTTTGACATAATTTAATTTTTAAGAACAAATCTGTTGCAAATGTAATACAAATTGATGCATTATGCAATATTCTTTATGTAAACACAGAACTGTTAAATTTTATTAATTTTAAAGTATTTGTAAATTTTTATACTTGTATAATTATCCATATTGTTCCTTATAATACATCTCATAATCCCCTGAAATAATGTCAAATGTAAGATGTCAAATGTCAAATGTGGAGTGGTGAGAAAGGAGAATTGAGAGATGAGAGATGAAAATTGGTTGTTATTTGGTTGTCATTATATTGCTAAACTTAATGACTGGGTGGTTAAATGACCGAAACAGTTTATATCATTAAGCTTTTTAGCGACCATGGCTAAATGTTGATGGGCTTTTCATTGCACCAAATTGTCAGGCCGTTATATTTGTTTATTAATTGTAATTACTTTCATATTTACTCTTTCCGCCCACTTGCATTTAGCTATTATTGCCCGTTGTAATTTAAAATAATTTAATCAAATGGATTTTTTTCAAATTTTGTTATTCCAAATACCTCTATTATTTTTTCTTTTTCTTTTATGCGGTAAACTATTGTGTATCCCTTATAAATTAAATCTCTTATGTTTTCATTTTCAAAGAATCTTGATTTTCTATGCATTAATGGCATTTTAGGAATATTTTTAATTCTTTTTATAATTTCATTTTTAAATTTTCTTGCAGCTTCTGGTTTATCTTTTGAAATGAATTCAACTTGACTAGCGAGTTTTTCTTTAAAATCATCTGTAATTCTAATTTTCATATTTAGAAATTCGTTTTTCTAATTCACTATCAAGCTCATCTAATGTTATAAAATTTGTTTGATCTTTATCGATTTTTTCTAATTCCTTTTCAAGATATTCCTTAACGGCAATATAATCTTCATTTTCCTCTATAATCTGAATTTCTTCTCTATTAAATCTACTTAATAACCACATTAAATTATTGTAGATTTTTTCATTAACTCTTAATCTAATTGTTTGCATAATTTATCTTTTTCTCAAAGATACAAAATGAGAAGGAGAATCCTTAGTATTTGAAATTATTAAATATCAAACAGTTTAGAGAATTGAGTTTTGTGATTTGTGATTTTTTTGAAATTTGTGTTTTGAATTTTGGAGTTTTCTTACACATATTAATTAACCATATTGCTCCACATAATACTTTTCATAATCCCCTGAAATAATGTCAAATGTAAGATGTCAAATGTCAAATGTGGAGTGGTGAGAAAGGAGAATTGAGAGATGAGAGATGAAAATTGGTTGTCATTTGGTTGTCATACTGTTGTCATTTAATGGTCATTTAGTTGTAATTCTGATGTCATTTAATAGACATTTTATTGTTATTTAATTGCTAAACTTAATTACTCCTTCTTGTTTTACTCTGAGTATCAATCCGAATGTACCAGAATATCTTAAATTTAGTCTTTCTGCAATTTTTCTACCTTTTAAATCATCCAAACATAATCAAAATTTATGCTTTTAATATCAAACATTTTGCAGAAGTTTTGTTGCCCTCAAAGTAAAGGCTTTTGATTGATAGAGAGGTATAAGTTTATAAACAAGTTGTTTATTTAAAGGATTCAGATTGTCGAAATAGTAATCTTTTTCGAGGTAGAGGAGGTCTAAAAATGCTCGCTCGGCAGTGGCAATATTTATTTGGTTATTTTGCCTTGTAACTCCTGTGGTATTGACAAGTGCGCTTCCTTTGATTTTACGGAATACGAATGCCCTGTTTTCTACATCAATGTTCCTGCTCAGGTAACTGACGGATGTAATCCTCGTATCAAACTGAAATACAATTCCGGTTTTTTGTAATACATATTCCAAAGATATATAAGATGGGGTATAAATTGTGCATGCCAAATTCTTCGGGATTATAATTCTGTTTTGCATAAATGCCTTTTCGAGGATTTTGCAACTTGCCTGTACGTACATAATAGTTCAATTTTTTGTTTAGCGATTGAAAGTTTGTCTCGCAAACAAGCATAGAAATATCATTTAACCGGAATACTGTTCGGTTGTCTTTGAATATTGTCAATAAAACATTACTTTTTGTATTTTGGGAACTAAAAATTCTATTTATTCGTATTTTTAGTTCACGAATATAGCTATTCTAATTTAAAAAATATTGTTAACAACTAAATCTTATTTTGAGGTGCTGAATGAAATTATATCATTCTGTATTTATGCAATTACTTATTACAATAATGAATACAGAACAATGAATGATGAATAATGAACTTATTTTAATTAACTGTATTGTTTCCTATAATACTTCTCATAATCCCCTGAAATAATATTTTTTAGCCATTCTTCATTATCAAGATACCATCTCACTGTTTTATCAATTCCTTCTTCAAATTGAACTGATGGTTGCCAGCCAAGTTCGTTTTCTATTTTTGAGCAATTAATAGCATATCGCATATCGTGCCCGGCACGGTCTTTTACAAAGGTGATCAGCTTTTCTGAATCTCCTTCTTTTCTTCCCAGTTGCCTGTCCATTACCTTGCATAATACTTTAATTAAATCAATATTTTTCCATTCGTTTTTACCACCAATATTATAAGTTTCTCCTGCATTACCATTATGAAACACAGTGTCAATAGCAGAAGCATGATCTTCAACATATAACCAGTCGCGTATGTTTTCTCCTTTTCCATAAATTGGAATGGGTTTATTATTCTTAATATTATTTATTGAAAGAGGTATCAACTTTTCAGGAAACTGGTTTGGGCCATAATTATTTGAACAATTGGTTATTACTACCGGTAATTTGTAAGTATTATGATATGCTCTTACCAGGTGATCAGAACTTGCTTTAGACGCTGAATACGGACTTTTGGGATCATATGCTGTTGTCTCCAAAAACAAGCCTTCTTTTCCTAAAGAGCCATATACTTCATCAGTTGAAATATGATAGAAAAGTTTTCCTTCATAATTATCTTTCCAAATGTTTTTTGCTGCATTAAGTAAATTTACCGTTCCAATTATATTGGTATTTATAAATGCCATTGGATCAGTAATTGAACGATCTACATGAGATTCAGCAGCCAGATGAATTACAGCATCAAATTTCTTTTCAGCAAAAAGTTTATCAATAAATTTACTATCAACAATATCTCCTTTAATAAATTCATAATTTTCAGCCTTTTCAATGTCTGTTAAGTTTTCGAGATTACCTGCATATGTAAGTTTATCCAAATTATAAATTTTATAATCTGGATATTTATTTACAAACCTGCGTATAACATGCGAACCAATAAAACCTGCTCCGCCGGTGATTAATATATTTTTCATGTTTTGTTTAAATAATTTATAAACTACTATAAAATAACTTTAACATAAATCTATAGTGTTGATATAGCTATTTCAGTTAAAAAATCTTGTATTTCTTGCTCTTTGGGTTCTTCATTTACAAAAATAACTTTTTCAGTATAGTCTATATCTTTAAAATATTTTTATACATGTCTTGCAAAATATAAACTGAAATAATTTTTAACCTGAGGTAAATAATTTACTCTTGGTTTATTAATCTGCTCCTGAAAAACTTTTGCCACTTTTTTAATTCCTAAAAGTGTAAATAGTTTTTTTACTGATTTCAAATCCCAATAATTCAATATTGTTTCTATAAGAAATTCAATGCTTACGTTTTCTTTTTCGTCTTCATTAATATACCAAAACAAATCACTGTTTTCATTTATGAATTTTCTTATTTCGCTATTATTTCCCATGTAATTTTAAAAACTTAATTAAAATAAATAGTATATAAAATCAATCCTCCCTACCTCCTTTTCTAAGGAGGATAAAATGGCATTCATTTTCATTAAGTTTTTTTACCTTATGTATCACTATTTCTAAAAATCAAATTATTGGGTCTTTGCTTTTCAAATAGGTTACAAACTCCAATAAACCATATCCTTTATTTTCCCTTTGTAAATTCCTTTTATATCAACTAAAACAGCCGATTCATTGGTTATTGATTTGAAGTAATCTTCGTTAAGATTCAAATATTCACGATGATTTACAGCAATAATAATTGCTTCATAATTATTAGCTATTTTTTCAATTAGTTCAAAACCATATTCATTTTTAACTTCTTTCGGGTCTGCATAAGGATCAACAACTTCAACTTCAACCATAAATGATTTCAGTTCATTAATAACATCAATAACTTTGGAGTTTCTTATATCACTAACATTTTCTTTAAAGGTAACGCCCATAACCAATACTTTTGCATTTAATAATGGTTTATTTTGGGCTATTATCTTTTTAACTGTTTGCTTTGCTACATATCCTCCCATGGAATCGTTTACAAAGCGTCCTGAATTAATAATTTGCGGATGATATCCCAATTCTTTTGCCTTATGAACCAAATAATAAGGATCTACTCCAATACAATGTCCGCCAACTAATCCCGGATAAAACTTTAGAAAATTCCATTTTGTCCCGGCTGCTTCCAAAACATCATAGGTATTTATACCCATCCGGTTAAAAATAATGGATAGTTCATTCATTAAAGCAATATTTACATCGCGTTGTGTGTTTTCAATTATTTTTGCAGCTTCGGCTACTTTAATTGAACCTGCTTTATGAACACCGGCTTCAATAACCAATTCATACACTTTTGCTATTATTTCACAGGATTCTGCATCACATCCGGAAACAACCTTTTTAATTTTAGTCAGTGTATGCTCTTTATCGCCCGGATTTATACGTTCCGGTGAATATCCAACTTTAAAATCTATCATATATTTTAAACCTGATTCCTTTTCCAGGATAGGGATGCAGTCTTCTTCAGTTGCACCAGGATATACAGTGGATTCGTAAACTACATAATCGCCTCTTTTTAAGATTTTCCCAACTGTCTCAGTTGCTCTTAACAAAGGTGTAAGATCAGGGAAATTGTGCTCATCTATTGGTGTAGGAACTGCCACAATATGAAAATCAGCATTTTTTAAATCATCCGGATTTGAGGTAAATTCGATATCACAATTCTCAAATTCATAAGGTTCGAGTTCATTTGAAGGATCAATACCTTTTCTCATCATTTCAACCCGTTCAGGTTTAATGTCAAACCCAATAACCGACACTTTTTTTGCAAATTCCAAAGCTATAGGTAATCCTACATATCCAAGGCCAATTACTGATATTTTTGAATCTTTGGTAACTATTTGATTGTACATTAATATTAAATTTTACGAAGTTTTGTATTAAGTTGAACAAATTTAAATTTCCAAAAGCCTTTTGGCATAGCGCGTTGTTTTTATAATTGCCTTTTTTAAATCACTTGTTAGATTTAAACATAATTCAAAAATTTCGTTTAAATCAATTGAAGCATATTCATGAGCTATTTCATTTCTTAAATCCCTGATTGATATTAGTTTTTCGGCATTATCAATCATTCCAAATTTCTCCGCAAGATTACATTTATCGATAAATGTTTTTGGATTTTCCCTGATTAATGAAAAAATCGAATTAAATACCTTCTGTGTTAAAATATCAGATATTCGAGCAAACCGAGATGTCAATGCTTCAAAACTCTCCAATTCCTCAGGATTGTAATCATCTTTTATATTTATGTTAACACATTTTTGATAAGAATAATCGAATGTGATTAAGGCATTCTCAAGAAAACTAATATTTTCAATTAATACTTCTTTTAGATTTTTGCTATTTTCTTTCATAATAAATTAAAATTCAATTGCTTTTTCTAAAATGTAATTTTTAAATACCGAATCTTCATTAAAAGTAAAATTTACAATATCTATTTTTTGTTCCCCAAACTTTTTATAAAAAGCTATTCTGATATTTATCTTTTCCTGCAATTTTAATTTCTTCTCACTTAAAATAAGTATATCTATATCTCCCCCTTTTTTTTTAATATCTGTTCTTGAGCCAAAAACAAACAATTTAGCATCTTTAAGATATTTATTCACTTCTATCTTTAAAAAGTTTAAAACCTTATCTGAAACTCTCATTTAATGATTTTGAATTAGGTGCAAATCTAATTTATTTTTTCAAAAATGGGTGATATTCAATTTTTTTCAATGCAAAAGGATGGTATTCTCCCTGAAGTCCAATTGGATCAATATTTCGAATATTATAGACTGTTTCAATACTTGGCCTGGCTTCATTAATACCAAATCCTTCATTTTTAAGTATCTTTTCATAACTTCTTGTATGCAAGTCAGAAAAACCTCCGCTAAATTCTATTTCTTTTCCTTCAACAGTAATAGACCTGTATGTCCTTTGTCCTGATTTTTTAACTTCGTCTGGCAATGCTTTTGCGTCAACACTCAGGTACCAGCGTATTTTTGCATTTTCTAACTCCAAATATCCAGAAGCACGTTTAGGCTCTCTGATATGAACTATATTGTTTTTAACATTTCCGAAAATCCATATAAGCATATCAAAAAAATGAATGCCAATATTCGTGGCAATTCCACCTGATTTTTCTTTTTGAGCCTTCCAACTGGCAAAATACCAGTGTCCCCTAGATGTTATATATGTAAGGTCAATATCATAAATCTTGTTTTTATGTCCATTTTTAATTTTATCCCTTAAAGCAATGATATCCGGATGTAACCTAAGCTGTAATATGTTAAAAAGCTTTTTACCTGTTTCTCTCTCAACTTCTTCTAAAGCATCTACATTCCATGGATTTAAAACCAATGGCTTTTCACAGATTGCATTAGATCCACGCTTTAAAGCAAAACGAATT
>DAOVJU010000321.1 GCA_030632095.1 Chlorobiota bacterium | reverse complement strand
TCACATTTACATGATACGACCTTGAAAACATCATAATCCATATCTTTTCTTCAGGATCATGGACAAGGAAATTAATTAAAGTACTGCCCTTATTATTTTTTACAAGATCCGTAACTTCTTCTATTAAAGAATCGGATAAAGAATTAAGCCTAATTTTTAAAGTAACTTTCTTTATACTTTCCCATAATTCCGGTAAGGTGATTATTGATAATACTTTTAATTCGAGTTCATCTTCATTGCCCCATGTTCGCTTTTGAACTTTTCCTTTTATAAAAAGTGAATACCCATTAACAAAATATTTGTTTAAATCCAGGTAATCTTTCCCAAACAATGTAAGTGTATAGCTATCGGAAAAATCTTCAATGGTTACCGAACCATAAGGTTTTCCTTTTTTAGTTGTACTTGATCTGACATTTGTAACAATTCCGGCGAAAGCAATTTTTTTTTCGTTTAATTTTTCAAAATCTTTTAATTGCGACACATTCTCTGTACAAAAATTATTTATTAATACACTGAAATCATCCAGGGGATGTGCTGAAAGATAGATTCCTATTAATTCCTTCTCACGATTTAATTGTTCTAAATTAGACCATTCTTCGCATACGGGAATCACAGGTTTGGTGATCTCAATATCGCTTACACCTCCAAATAATGATTGTTGAGCTGTTTTTCTTTCTTCCTGAATTTTATTGCCATAACGCAGTAATGTTTCGACAAAACTAATTCCATTATTCTGGTTCTCACAGAAAAACTGATGCCGCTTTATATCCTTTATACCATCAAATGCACCAGCCATAGCCATTGCTTCAATATTTTTTTTGTTTACTGAATGCAGATTGATTCGTTCAACAAAATCAAAAATCCCATTAAAATTTCCATTTTCTTTCCGTTCTTCAATAATATTTTGAACAGCAGCTTCACCAACCCCTTTAATTCCGCCAAGGCCAAAACGGATATTGCCATCATTATTCACGGTGAACTTATGGTAACTCTCATTCACGTCTGGTCCTAACACCCTTATTTCCATGCGCTTACATTCGTCCATAAAAGAAGTGATCTTTTTAATGTCGTTTAAGTTCCTGCTTAAAACAGCAGCCATATATTCAGATGGAAAATGTGCTTTTAAATAAGCTGTTTGATAGGAAACCATTGCATAACATGTAGAATGCGATTTATTAAAAGCGTATGCAGCAAATTTTTCCCAGTCGTTCCATATCTTTAAAATACCTTCTTCTTCGTATCCGTTTTTCAGGCATCCATCAACAAATTTTTCTTTCAATTCATCCATCATGGATTTTATTTTCTTTCCCATGGCCTTTCTTAAAGAATCGGCCTGTCCTTTTGTAAATCCAGCCATTTCCTGAGACAGTAACATTACTTGTTCCTGGTAAACTGTAATTCCATATGTATCTTCAAGATACTTAGCCATGACCGGAAAATCGTAATTGATTTTTTCTTTGCCATGCTTTCGGTTTATGAAATCAGGTATGTAATCCATCGGGCCTGGCCTGTATAAAGCATTCATAGCAATAAGATCTTCAAAACGATTTGGTTTAAGATCTTTCAGGTGCTTTTTCATCCCCGGTGATTCAAATTGAAATAATCCGGTTGTTTCTCCCCTGCTGTATAATTGATATGTTTTCTGATCGTCTAATGGTATTGCATTAATATCTATATCAATTCCCTTTGAGTATTTTACAATCTTGACCGCATCTTTAATAATTGAAAGTGTCTTAAGTCCCAGTAAATCCATTTTTAGCATTCCAACATCTTCTACATGCTTTCCATCATATTGGGTTACAAAAAGTTTGGCATCTTTGTGGGTACATAATGGAATGTGTTCAATTAAATCGTCTCTTCCAATAATAATCCCGCAAGCATGAACTCCTGTTTGTCGAACAGATCCTTCCAGGGTTTCTGCATATTTTAAGGTTTTAACAATAAGATCATTATCTGAATTTTTCTCTTCTGCAAGTTTCCGGACTTCTTCATAAGCCTTTGCAAATGTAGTTCCTGGCCTTTCAGGTACTAACTTGGCCAATCTGTCTGCTTCCGACAGGGGTAATTTTTGAACACGCCCCACATCACGAATGGCCATTTTAGGGGCCATAGTTCCAAATGTTATAATATGTGCAACTCTTTCATGGCCATATTTTTCTACTATCCAGTTTAATACATTATCTCTACCATCTTCATCAAAATCAATATCAATATCAGGCATTGATACACGCTCAGGATTTAAAAAACGCTCAAACAGCAGATTATATTTAATTGGGTCAATATCTGTTATCCGGATACAATAAGCCACACAAGATCCGGCTGCAGAACCTCTTCCCGGTCCAACAGATACATTCATTTCCCTGGCAGCAACCAGAAAATCCCTGACTATTAAAAAATAGCCGGGAAATCCCATGTTTTTTATAACCGATAACTCAAACTCAAGCCTTTCCTTAATTTCATCGCTTAATTCCTCTCCATAACGCTCTTTAGCACCCTTAAAAACTAAATATTCTAAATAATCAGCTTCTAGTTTTATGCGAAGTATAGCATCATAACCACCTAAATCATTGTACCTATTTTCACCAAATTCTTCAACTAAGGTATTTTCATCAAATTTACTTTTATATTCTTCTTTAGTTCCAAATTCTGCCGGAATTGGGAAAATAGGCATTACGGGAAGCTGATTAAGTTCATAAACCTCAATTTTATCAGCAATTTCCATGGTATTGGCCAGAGCTTCAGGAAGATCAGAAAACAATTCAGACATTTCCTCTTTTGTTTTCATATATTCCTGCTTTGTATACCTTAGCCTTTTTGGATCATCAATTTCTTTATTCGTATTTAAGCAAATCAAGCGGTCATGAGCTTCGGCATCTTCACTATTTACGAAATGTACATCATTGCTTGCTATATATTTAATATTGAACCTGGATGAATATTCAATTAGTTTTTTATTTACTATTTGCTGTTTAACATAAGTATCATTATCAATATTTTGATTACCGGTTTTATGCCTGTGCAACTCAAGATAGTAGTCTTCACCAAACAATTCCTGATAGTTATTAATTGTTTCTTCAGCTTTTTCATCCTGGCCATTTAAAATTGCTTGTGGCAATTGCCCCCCTAGGCATGCTGAAGTAGCTATTATCCCATCATGATATTTGCGAAGCAATTCCATATCAATACGGGGTTTATAATAAAAACCCTCAATAAAGGCATATGAAACAAGTTTAACTAAGTTATTATATCCTTTTTTATTTTTTGCAAGCAATATTAAATGGTAATTACTTCTTTCCTCTTTCCCTGTCTTATCAAACCTGCTATTAGGAGCTACATAAACCTCACATCCTAAGATTGGTTTTATCCCTTGCTTTTTTGCTTCATCATAAAACACTTTAGCGCCAAACAAATTTCCATGGTCAGTTATAGCAAGCGATGACATCCCATTATTTTTCGCTTTTGTTATTAACTGCGGAATACTTGATGCACCATCCAGTATAGAGTATTGTGTATGTACATGAAGGTGAGTGAAATCAGGCATGATAAATTAGTTAAAAGTTTATAGTTTAAAGTTCAAAGTTGATTAGCTAAGACTTTTTTACTTCAGAGAAGCATATAAAAATACGCATTATAACAACTTGGTTTTTTCAGAGATTTCAAAACTTATTAACAGTTATAATTAGTTTAAGATTTCAGGTTTAAAGTCTCGAAAAACCACAAATTTTCAATTTTGCTTAGTTTTTCGAAGATCCACGAAATGATTACAAAATTAAAATTTTGATCATTTCGGGATTCAAAGTTTTTTTAACTGTCTAACTTTCTAACTTTCAACTTTTATTATATCTTTGCACCTCAATTTTAAAATTTAATTATAAATATGCCTGTAAAAATTAGATTGTCCAGACAAGGACGAAAGAAAAAACCTTTCTACTACATAGTAGTAACAGATAGCAGGACGCCACGGGATGGCAGGTTTATTGAACGAATTGGCTCTTATGACCCAAACAGTAATCCTGCTACAATTGACCTGGAATTTGACAAGGCATTATCGTGGCTGCAAAAAGGTGCTCAACCTACAGATACATGTAGGGCAATACTTTCATACAGAGGTGTTTTATACAAACATCATTTGTTGAAAGGAGTTAAAAAAGGAGCTTTTGATGAAGCAACAGCTGAAGGAAGATTTGAAAGCTGGTTAAAAGAGAAAGAAAATAAAATTGATGCTAAAATTGATAAATTAGCTCAGGAAAAAAAGGCCAGTGAGAAAAAACGATTTGAAGCTGAAACTAAAGTCAGCGAAGCCAGAACACAAAAATTAACAGAAAAAAATGCTGAAGAAGCAAAAAAAGCTGCCGCAGCTAAAGAAGCTGAAAAAGCAGATAATGCAGAAGCTGTAGAAATTGCTCCTAAAGTAACTGCTCCGGTAGAAACTACTGATGAAAAAGCTGAAGCTGTAACAGATGAAAAAGTCGAAGCTGTAACAGAAAAAAAAGCTGAAACTGCAACAGATGAAAAAGTCGAAGCTGTAACAGATGAAAAAGCTGAAGCTGCAACAGATGAAAAAGTCGAAGCCGTAACAAATGAAAAAGCTGAAGCTGCAACAGATGAAAAAGTCGAAGCTGTAACAGATGAAAAAGCTGAAGCTGCAACAAAAGAAAAAGTCGAAGCTGTAACAGAAAAAAAAGCTGAAGCTGAAACAAAAGAAAAAACTGAAAAAAAAGGAGAATAATAAGCAAAAAGTCCCTAATTAGTGCATCTAAGGAAACGCTGTAAGCTGCTTTATATGTATATTAGATGATGTTTTCCTTTTTGAATAATTAATTGTTAAATGGTTAAATTGTTGTCATAATCTGTTTATTCATAACGTAATAGCAATTTAACAATATAAC
>DAOVJU010000147.1 GCA_030632095.1 Chlorobiota bacterium | reverse complement strand
GTATTAAATGCTGCAACAACTAATCCTGTGAAACATTACAATATGAATGTAGGGCTCTTAAGAGAAGGAGACCCTGCAGATTTTATTATAATTGATAATTTGGAAGAATTAAATGTGCTTGCAACTTATATAGATGGGGAAAAAGTATTTAATGGTAAGGAATCATGTTTTAATGTAAGCGAACCTGAAATAATTAATAATTTTAAAATAAAAGAAATATCACATAAGAATTTTCTAAAGGTTGAAGTTGCCGAAAAAAGAAAAATAAGGGTAATTGAAGCATTCGATAAAAGTTTGTTTACTGATGAAATTCATATAAATCCCAAAATAGAAAATAATTGTATTATACCAGATTTAGAAAATGATATTCTTAAAATTGCAGTAATAAACAGATATAAAAAATCAAATCCTATAGTTGGTTTTATTAAAAACGTTGGTTTAAAAAGGGGCGCTATGGCGAGTAGTGTTGCACACGATTCGCACAATATAATAGCAATTGGAACAAATGATGAAGATATTCTTTTTGCTATTAACTTAATAATAAAGAATAAAGGCGGGCTGTCAATTAGTGATAAGCATATACATGAAGTATTACCATTGCCAATTGCGGGTATAATGTCAAATCTAAATGCTTATGACGTTGCAGCCGGTTATAAGCGAATGAACAAATTGGCAAAAAGCCTAGGCTGCAAATTAAATGCACCGTTTATGACCATGTCTTTTATGGCACTGCTTGTAATACCAAAGTTAAAGATCGGAGATATGGGGCTTTTTGATGTTAATAAATTCAACTTAACTACATTGACAGTTTAAAATTAACTTAATAAAATTCATAAATAATATCTGATAGATACTCTAAATTAGTATTTCATATATTAGCAAAATATTTTATATCTTCATAAAATAAAACATTTTTATAAAATTTATGAAAAATGAGTTTGATTATATAGTAATAGGTTCTGGTTTTGGCGGAAGTGTGTCTGCATTGAGATTAGCAGAAAAGGGATATTCAGTACTTGTAGTTGAAAAAGGAAAAAAATATACCAGTGAGCAATTTCCTAAAACAAACTGGAATTTGAGGAAATATTTGTGGATGCCAATATTAGGACTTTATGGAATTCAAAAACTAGACTATTTTAGGCATGCTTTTATATTAAGCGGAACAGGTGTTGGTGGAGGTAGCCTGGTTTATGCAAATACACTCATGAAGCCGCCAGAAGATTTTTTCAACAACACTGATTGGAATAAATTTAATAATTGGGAAAAAGTTCTTGATCCATTTTATGAAAAAGCTGGGTTTGTATTAGGCAGGACCAAACTAAACAGGTTTCATGAAGAAGATAATATTTTAAGAGAGGTTGCAAAAGATATTGGAAAAGAAAATTCTTTTGATAATGTATTTGTAGCTGTTAATTTTTCTGAAGAAGAAAATACAGATCCTTATTTTAATGGTCATGGTCCTAAAAGAAATCAGTGTAATGATTGTGCCGGTTGTATGATAGGTTGCAGAGAAAATGCAAAAAACACACTGGATAAAAATTATTTATATTTTGCAGAGAAATTTGGCACTGAAATTATCGCTGAAACAGAGGTTTATAAAATTGAATATATAAATGGAAAATATGTCTTGTATGCAAATTCAAGCCTGTTTGGAAAAAAGAAAAAAACCAAATATAAATCAAAAGGGTTGATAATATCAGGAGGTGTATTAGGAACATTAAAGCTTTTATTAAATCAAAAAGAGGTATATAAAACACTACCAGGCTTATCTGATAAACTAGGTGAAAAATTAAGAACAAATTCTGAAAGTTTATGTAGTGCAACTAAATCTAATCATAAGCTTAACAATGGTGTTGCAATTAGTTCTATTTTTAAGCCTGATAATGATACATATATAGAAATTGTAAAATATCCTGACGGTTCTAATGTGATGAAATATCTATTAACATTAGCTACAGGAAAAACAAAATACTATTGGTTAAGAGGGTTTAAGCTAATGATAAATATTATATTACACCCAATTAAATTTGTTATAATGCTTTTTAATTACAAATGGGCTGAAAACACAGTTATTTTTCTTGTAATGCAGACAGTAGATAATTCTATGCGAATGATATTAAAAAAGGGTATTTTTGGTATTAGAACATTAAGCATAAAAAATGATGGGAAAATAAGGGTTCCTGCATATATTAAAACAGGACAGGATGTAATGAATAGATATGCCAAAAAGGCAAATGCAATTCCACAAAATGCAATCACTGAAATCATGTTCAATACGCCTTCAACAGCGCATATACTTGGTGGTTGCCCAATGGGTAATACAGACAAAGAAGGGGTTATTGATAAGGAATTAAAAGTCTTTAATTATCCAAACATGTTTATTATTGACGGGTCAATAGTTCAGGGAAACCTTGGCGTAAACCCAAGTTTTACAATTACTGCACTGGCTGAATATGCAATGAGTAAAATTCCTGATAAACAAGGAAATAAGCAAAAAAGCCTGGAAGAATTAATAAAGAAAAAGGAAAATTAAAACTTGAGAAACAAGGATTTACTTAAGAAAAATGGATATTTTTGTAATAAAAAACATTTATTAAAGGCCGGAAATACTAAAGATTAGTGAAAAATGGAAACCAATAAAATCATAAAAATTCTACAAGATTATTTTAAAACCAAACCTGTTAACAAAGCTTATTTATTTGGATCATATGTTAGAAATGAGCAAACAAAAGAGAGTGATATTGATATTTTAGTTGATCTGGATTTTTCCATACCAATTGGATTTGAATATATTAAGATGTGTTTGGATTTGGAGGATTTAACCGGCAAAAAGGTTGATTTGATTTGCGAAGGCGCTGTTTCGAAATATATTGCCCCATTCATTGATAAGGAAAAAGAACTGGTATATGAAAAAAGAAATATCAAATAAAGCACGGTTATATCATATACTGGATGCTATCGCCGAAATCCGGCTATATATTGAAGGATATGACTATGAGAAATTTGCTAAAGATTCCAAGACCCGTTTTGCTACAATCAAACAATTGGAAATAATAGGCGAAGCTGCAAATAATATTTCAGACGAAATAAAAGATAAATCACTTGAAATTGAATGGAGGCAAATAATTGCATTAAGAAATATTATGGTACATAAATATTTTGGGATTAGAAATGAGGTGATATGGAATATTTGCAAGAATCAATTATTAGAACTTGACAATCAAATAAAAAAAGTGTTGGATTTGTATTTCAAAAGCATTTAATACATATTAAATAATTCTAATACCATTAATTTTAACAAGCGATTTGTCTTCAATAAAGCGAGAGCTTACTCCCCCGGCTAAAATTATTGAGCTAAAAGATATATTGTTAAACATTAAAGAGAATATTTTATTCAGTATTAATTGGAAATCCACCTTTCTTGAAGATGGTGATTGATTTAATGAGCTTCCAGCCAATTATTTCCTTCGCCAATCTCAACTGTTAGTGGAACTTTGAGCAATACCGCTTTTTCCATTTCTTCTTTAATAATTGACTTTAATTCTTCAATTTCCATTTTAAAAGTATCAAAAACCAGTTCATCATGAACCTGAAGTATCATTTTTGATTTTAATTTACGAGATTCTAATTGTTTAAATATTCTTATCATTGCAATTTTAATAATATCAGCAGCAGAGCCCTGAATTGGTGCATTAATAGCATTACGCTCTGCCATTCCCCTAACTACAGCATTTTGTGAATTAATATCCCTGAGATATCTTCTTCTTCCGAGTATTGTTTTAACAAAACCCTTTTTCCTTGCATCATCAATACTTTGATCCATATACCGTTTAACACCAGGGAATTGTGTAAAATAATTATCAATAAGAGTTTTTGCATCTTTTCGGGGTATGTTTAATCGCTGCGACAAACCAAAAGCAGATATACCATATATAATACCGAAATTGGCAGTTTTTGCATTTCTGCGCTGGCTGGTTGTTACATCAGATTGGGCACAATTGTATATCCTGGAAGCAGTAGTTGTGTGAATGTCTTCATTAGATAAAAAAGCAATAATCATTTTTTCATCTTCACTCATATGGGCCATTAAACGTAGCTCTATTTGCGAGTAATCCGCTGATAATAATGTATAATCGTTGTTAGAGGCAATAAATGCTTTTCGTATTTCCCGTCCTTTTTCTTCTCTTATTGGTATGTTTTGCATGTTGGGGTTATTAGAACTTAATCTTCCCGTTGCTGCAACAGCCTGATTATAAGAAGTATGAATCTTTCCTGTATTTTGATTTATTAAATTTGGTAAACTTTCTACATATGTATTAAGCAGTTTTCGTAATGATCTGAAATCTAATATAAGCGGGACAATATCATGTTTATTTGTTAAACGGATAAGGATATCTTCGCCGGTAGAATATTGTTTAGTTTTTGTTCTTTTTGCATTTTCATCAATTTTTAACCTGTCGAAAAGTATTTCGCCAAGTTGTTTAGGTGATGAAATATTAAATTCAACACCGGCAAGTGCAAATATTTTTTGTTCAATAATTTTTAGCTCATCACGTAGCTCATTGGCAAATTCATCCAGATTGGTATCGTTAAGCTTGATCCCGGAAAACTCCATTTCAGCAAGTACTTTAATAAGAGGCATTTCAACATTATCAAATAAAGCGGTTAATTCATTTTCATTAAGTGCTTTTTCAAATATTGGTTTTAACTGAAAAGTGATATCTGCATCTTCACCGGCATATTCCTTTATTTTTTCTATAGGAACATCTTTCATGTTAATTTGCCCTTTCCTTTTTTCCCCTATTAAAGATTCAATTGAAACAGGAGTGTAATCCAGGTATTTTTCAGAGAGAAAGTTCAAATTGTGTTTCTGGTCGGGCTCCAGGAGATAGTGAGCAATCATTGTATCGAATAATTCTCCTTTCACCTGAACACCATATGATTTTAACATTAAAATATCGAACTTTATATTTTGACCAATCTTCTGAATATTTATATTTTCAAACAAAGGCATGAACTTGTTTATAAGAAGTTTTGCCTGATCATCATCCCGGGGAAATGGAATATACCATGCTTCGTGTTCTTTTATGGAAAAAGAAATCCCCACGATTTTTGACATATTGAAGTCTAATCCTGTTGTTTCGGTATCAAAACAAAAACTTTTTTGCTTGTTTAAAATATTAATTAATTCTGTAATTTTTTCATCTGAATCAACAAGTTGATAATTATGGTCAACAGATGATATATTTGCATAATTTGGGCTAAAAACGGTACTTGAAATATCAGTATTATTTTGGTCAAAAAGACTGAATTGCACATTATTATCAACTTGTTTTCCTGGCAATTTTATAATCCTGTTTACCAATGTTTTAAACTCCAATTCTGCAAAAAGTGTCTTAAGAGTTTCATGATCTGGCTCTTGAAAACTAAAATCACTAGTATCATTATCTAATGGAACATTAGTTACTATTTTTACCAGTGTTCTTGATAGTTTAAGTTGCTCTTTAAATGCGATAACATTTTCTTTTTGTTTGGGCTTGAGTTTATCGAGATTTTCGTACATGCCTTCAATACTACCGTAGTTTCCAATGATCATTTTTGCAGTTTTTTCACCTATTCCCGGCACACCGGGAATATTATCGGAGCTATCACCCCATAAAGCAAGGATATCAATTACCTGCAAAGGATCTTCTATTTCAAACTTTTGCCTAATTTCATCAACACCCAAAATTTCAGCTTCATTACCAGAACGCCGGGGTTTGTACATTTTTATATTTTGTGTTACCAGTTGGGAAAAGTCTTTATCCGGGGTCATCATAAAAACATCAAAACCTTCTTTTGCAGCATTATTTGCAAGAGTTCCGATTACATCATCAGCTTCATAACCAGGTTTGTTTATTTGAGCAATATTAAAGGCATCAATAAGTTTCTTAATATATGGAATTGATTTTCTTAAATCTTCGGGCATTGCCTCTCTGTTTGCTTTGTATTCAGAGAACATCTTATGGCGAAAAGTAGGTTCCGGGGTGTCAAAAACCACACATATATGCGAAGGTTTTTCGTTATTTAAAATATCAATTAAGGTATTGGCAAAGCCAAAAATTGCAGATGTATTTAGTCCTTTTGAACTAATACGTGGATTTTTAATAAAAGCAAAATAAGCGCGGTAAATAAGTGCATATGCATCAAGAAAGAATATTTTTTTTTCGTTCATTTTGTTGAATTAGTATTTGGACAAGATTAATATTTAGGTAACTATTCACGCTCTATTTTTTCGTATTGGAATTTTAATGTTTTTTCTCGCAAAGTCGCAAAGATCGCCAAGAATTATAAATTATTGACTATTCTTAGTAATACTAACTTTTATATTTTATTTCAAGCCTATTAAGTTCATAACATATTGCTGCTTCATAAACAGATTCTAGCAACCCAGGGCCAAAATATTAAACTAATATCTTAGCAATTTCGTTTTCTGTCATAAATATTCTCTTTGCGTTCTTTGCGTTTTTGCGAGGGTCAATTTAAACTTTTTTAATCAAATTACTTTGTTATGTACTACTAATATACAGTTATTAAATTTTAAACTGTGAACGCTTACATATTTAGTTGTCTGATGAAAACCATTGAGCAAATGAAGTTGCTGTTTCATAAAGTTTTACAGTGTGCAATTCGAGATTTTCCGGGAAGTTATTTTTTAACCTGTTAACAATATCCAATAAAATATTCTCGCAGGTTGGCTGATACTCTACAACAAGCATTTTGTCAAACATTTCCCTGGTTGTATAAAACGAACTAATATCAGCATTATGACTTACAAGAAAGGCATGATCAAATAGTTTTACAACTAAAGTATATACAATGTTTTTGAGTTCGGTAAAATCAATTAACATCCCGTTTTTCGGGTTGTTGTTATCATTAATTGGTTCGCCTATAACAGTAACTATCAGCTTGTATGAATGACCATGTATATTCTTACAAGGGCCATCATAATTCCATAATGCATGCGACATTTCAAAATGAAATTCTTTACTAACCCGTATTTTATTCATTATAGATAAAATTTATTTATAATGTAAAAATTAACAAAAAAGCCAATTAGATCATTTTATCTAATTGGCTTTTGAATATTCTTAGCAAAGACTTAAACAGTACACTTGCTAACACAGTCAACAATATTACTTAATTGCTGATGTTTAAGAAAATAATACGTGTTTTTGCCATCTCGTTTTGATATTAAAACTCCTTTATCTTTTAAAATTCCTAAATGGTGTGACGTAGTTGATTGTTCTATATTTAACAATTTATGGATTTCTGTTACCGTAAGCTTCTTTCCGTCTTCTAAAAAACTTAAAATGGCAATTCTCATCGGGTGTGCAATAGCCTTTAGCATATTTGCAGCTTGTTCAAGTTGTGCAGGCTCTAAATCTTTTAACTTCATTTCTATATAAATATCAAATTAATTACAAATTCAAATATATAAATATATTATTGTATGATAAATGACAATAATCATATTTAGTACAAAGAAAACACAAGTATCTAAATTTAATGTAGCAACTACAGATATACGCAAGCGTTACACTTCGTTAAACGCACGCGATTCAGGAACCTCTTCCTATGCATTGTCTATCTAATAAAGGGATTCCGGCGTTACGTTATACTCCAGGCAGAATGAGGAAGAGAGAAAAAGAAAGCGAGTTTTTATTGATTAGATAATAAAGAAAAATCATTACTATATTTAAAGTATTCTAGCCTGAATTATTCACAAATTTCTCCTAAATCATATTAAGCATCACGTAATCAATATATTACAAATTTATTTTCAAATAAGATTTTTTTAGAATATTCCTTACGTTATTAACTAAAAATTGTGGATAACAAAAGAAGAAAGTT
>DAOVJU010000469.1 GCA_030632095.1 Chlorobiota bacterium | reverse complement strand
TCTTTCTCTTGTTTTCTTATCTATTATACAAAGCGCCATATCCATTCCATCTTTCGATCCTTCCATATAACCGGTTTGTTTAAGTGCATTTTTTATATTTTTCCTTAGTTCTTCCAGTATCAAATTAGCTTTTGTTAAACTGGCCTGGTTAACAATATCATTCAGAAAAGCAGTTCCCAGCATGCTCATAATAGCTCCCGGAACACCATGCCCCGTGCAATCAGCCACTACAAAATAAAAATATTGGTCTTTATTTACTGCCCAGTAAAAATCACCACTAACAATATCTCTTGGTCTATAAAGTATAAAAAAATCAGCAAACATATTTTCAAATATATCATCCGGGGGAAGAATTGCAGATTGAATGCGTTCAGCATATTCTATACTATCAGTTATTTGTTTCTTTTGCTTCGAAATTTGATCTCTTTTCTTTGTCACCTCCTCAAGATGTTTTTCTATTTCATCTCGCTGTACCTGAATTTCCTCTTTTTGTTCATTAATTTGAATGTTTTTCTCCATAAGTAAAACATTGGCTCTTTTTATTTTCTTACTGTTTCTATAAATATAAACAGACAATAATAAAATCAGTACAAATCCAACAGATATCAAATGCCTGATTCTCTTTTGCCTTTTCAATTCGGCTTTAGCAGCAATTTCTTTCTTCTGTTGTTTAATTTCCTTTTCTCGTTGTTCTTTATCAAATTCATATTGCATACTTAGTTGAGTAATAATCTTTGTATTCTCGTCACTGTTTAAGCTATCGCTCAATTTCTTATTAATAGCCAAATACTTAAAAGCATTTCTATTATCATTTAATAACCAATAAACATTGCTTAAACCAAGGGATGCATCACTTTGAATATCAACAGCATGAATTGCTTTTCCTATTTTCAATGCATCTAAATAATAATACTTAGCCACATCATATTTTCCTAATTTAACATATACATTACCTAAAAACTTGTATGTTTCTGCCATTCCTTTTTGTTGATCATAATTTTTACTTATTTCTAACGACTTTAAGTAATATTCAATAGCATCTTTATATTTATTTTGTAAACTATATATCTCTCCTATATAACGCAAACTTGTTGCCGTTGCTTCAGGTTTATTCCTCCGTTTTGAAATATTAATACTTTCAATAAAATATGTCATTGCCTGAACGTATTTCTCCTGATTTATAGAAAGTTCACCAAGCATTTCATAACTATAAGCAATACCACGTAAATTATTAATCTCCTTAAAAGCATCCAGCGCTTTCTGTAAACTGGTATATGCTAATGAATCATTGTTTTGAAATGAATGTATTTCCCCAATGTTATTATATGCATATCCAATTTCGGTTTTATTATTTATTTGTGTTGCAACATTTAAAGCTTTCAGGTAATAATCTATAGCATCGGCATATTTATTCATCTTACGTTCAAAAACACCAAGAAAATTATAAATGGATGCTATTTGATTTGAATCTTCTAATGCTTCAGCCATGGCCATGGCTTTCTTAGCATAAATAATTGATTTAGCAGGTTCATTATTTCTGTAGTTCCACGCTATTTCTTTGTATAAATCAATTCTTACCGTATCGTTTGATTGATTTATCAAATTTAATATACTATCTGTTGTATATAAAAAATTAGCATTACTTAATGGAATTAAAAAATAACATAAAAACAAGAAAGCAGAAAAACGGAATAATTTAACTATGAAAGCTCGCATATAACAAATTTATGCATAATTACTCGAAATTCAAATGTGGAAATATTAATTGCGAGAGTGAATATTATCTGGAAATTTTTATACCAACAACTAATACATCATCAACTTGTTGGTATTGTCCTTCTGGTTGATTTTTGTCAGCTATCCAATTAAAATAAGCTTCTTTAATGAATTTTTTTTTTGCTGTGACATAGCTTTATCACTTATTTTAATAAGTAATTCTTTAAAACTTTTACTGTAGAATTTCTTCCCTTTATTACCTCCAGACTGATCAATATACCCATCGGAAAACATATAAATGCAATCGTCTGTTTCCAATTCAATTTCCTGGTTTGTAAACGACTGATTATCTGTTATAAAAATACCTATAGGCATTTTATCTGGCCTATACCTCACCTTGTTCTTTATCACGAACAAGGTAAATTGGATTATTTGCACCTGCAAATTGCATTTTGCTATAATCTTCGTTAATTATACATAACACCATATCCATTCCATCCTTTGCTTCATCCTTACGACCGGTTTGAGATAGTGTTGTTTTAACCATAAGACGTAATTGTTCTAATATACCGGCTGCATTATTTAAATCGCTTTTCGAAACAATTTCATTTAAAAACGAAACATTATTGTAAAGAATTGAGTAAAACTATATAGAAAGAAAACAAGAATTGTAAGTAGTTGCTGCAATTAAAACTATTCTCATAAAAAATGATCAAAAGCCAGGAATTAAAAAAGATTGGTATTATAGGAGGTTTAGGGCCGGATTCAACATTAGAATATTACCGTGGCATTATTAATTATTTCAGAAAAGATACTGAAGAAATTAATTATCCTGAAATATTAATATATAGTGTAAATCTAACTGAAGTTGTTGATCTCATGAACAAAAAAAGGGATTTCCTTGTAAAATGGTTTCTTGAGAAAATTAATGTACTTGATAAGTCCGGAGTTGATTTTGTTGCCATCGCGTCTAATACACCTCACATTGTTATTGATAAATTAAAAGAATTGTCTCCAGTACCATTAATAAGCATTATAGATGAAACTTTAGACTATATAAAAAAAAACGGTTTAAAAAAAGCTGGTTTAATGGGCACCAAAATCACAATGGGAACAGATTTATATATTAAACCATTTATGAAAAGTGGTATAGAGATTTTTATACCTAAAGATAATGAACAAACCATTATTAATGAAAAAATATTTTCTGAACTGGAAATAGGTATTGTAAAACAAGCTACAAAAGAATTGTTTTTAAGCTACATTCAAAGAATGATCGATTTACATGAAATTGAAGCACTTATTCTAGGATGTACAGAACTCCCATTGATGTTCCCAAATGATGAACTAGGAATTCCATTTATTAACACAACCAAATTACATATTGAAAGTATAATAAAATGCAGCGTTAACAGATTACAAATTGTTTAATAATTTCAATATTTGTAGTTTGCAATATTACATTTTCACCGATGATAACTAAAAAAATCATAATTTTGGCCTTTTCAAAAGAATATTAGTTTAACGTAATACATTATACTAAAATGCTGATAAAACAAATTATAAGTGTAGTTTTTGTTTTATTATTTTCTTCAGCATCAGCTCAAAATGATCTCCTAAATAGCAACTATGATACTTTAAAAAAAGTACTAATTCTTTTACATCCTACAGTATCAAATATTGAAAATTTTCTATGGTTGAAAAATAATGATATCGCTAGCTTAGAAAATACAG
>DAOVJU010000231.1 GCA_030632095.1 Chlorobiota bacterium | reverse complement strand
GTATTATCACCATCTATGTCCTGATATTCGAAAAAGTGGGATGGGGGTAATTTTTCTGTTGCAATTGTTTCTACGTTTCCGTTAAAATAAATATAGTGAATAGTGCCTTTGCTATCCGTGGTAACTAAACGGTTGTCGGTGTTTACATTTCCTTTTTCAAGAATGAAATTGTTATAATAAGATACGCTAAATTGCTTTTTTAATTTAACCCTTTCATTTCCTCTCCTGTCAAGTATATAAACCCTCATGCTATCTGCAAATACGATAAAATCTTTTTTTTCTAAACGGTAATGCAATATTTCTTTTTTAACCCGATATTCTGTGTGGTCAAATTTCCATCCAGGAACTATATTGCCTTCAGTGTTGTATACTTTTATCCTTTTATTGTTCAATGCAATGAATATCCGGTAGTTTTTATTGTTATCATAATCAAAAACACTAATTCCATTTGAAGCTGTTCCACTCAATTTTATTGGATAACGTTCTACATAGTTTCCATTACGGTCAATTAAATGAATTTTAGACCTTGTATTGAATAATAATTGTAGTTTCCCATTTTTATAAAAATCAATCTGGTATACTTTACTGAGAATTTTTTCATTCAGTTTTTTCTTCCACAAAATGCGGCCTTTATTATTAATCAGGTAAATATTATTCTTTAAGTCTTGTACAAATATTTCTTTATTCTGAGTATAATGATTTCTGACAATATATGGTTTAGATAATACAGAAGTATCTAAATGACTTTCCCATAGGGTTTTTGATTCACCCTTGTAAGTTGGATTGTATTTTATGAATAAATTATTGTAAAACATATTACGGCTTTCGGTAAATTGAAAACCAATAGCTTGAAATTTATTAAAAATATCTTCGTTTTCACGTATCAAGTCATTGAGCGAGTTACTTAAGAAATGCTTGAAAAGTATAGCTGACCTTGATATATTACAGTAAAAATATAAATTAGATTTTGAGGAAAGATTATTATAGAATTCATTATATTGTTTCTCGTTTAATATGGTTTTATGTAATATGTTGGCATGCACAAAGGTTTTAAGCATTTTTGGTGAATGTCCAAAAACCAGATAATTATCTATGAAACAATAATAATTACATGTAGCCATGTTAAACAGTTCACCAAACATTTTATATGCATAATGGTTGAAGGGCATTTTGTAAACTTTGAATTTCGTTTCATTGTCAATTTGTATATCCGATTTAAATCTATCAGTCTTTATGCCTTTTAAACCCGAATAATCTTTTACCAATTGTCCAAGCATTTCTTTACACTGGCTTTGGCTCTTTGCTTTTATTACTACAAATGTGTTTTCCTGTCTTGATAAATTACTAATATCAGTAAATACAAGAGCTATTTGATTATTAAAGAACGACTTTAAATTTTCATTTATATCAATTTCAGTATTTTTCTGTAATGATTGATTTTGTTTTAGAAAATGATTGTTCTTCTTGTTTTCAATGAAACGATTTTTGTAATTGTTTATATATAGTGAGTAATCATCAATTGATAATGCCAATAATAAGGATGTATTAGCAGGCAGGATTTCCTGAATATCATTCTTATGTGCATTTTGCCCTTTAAAGATATTCATTAGCATTTTTGAAGAATCATTTGAATATGTAAAGCCGTTTAACAAAATACTTTCCGGCCTGATATTTATATCTAATTCTGACCAGTTTGCATAATTATTTGTACCATTTAAAATTTTGGTAAACTGATTATTAATTGCTAACGCAATAGTTTTTTTAAACTGTTTATAATTAATATACAAGTTGCCATCGACATTTTCACCTGCTGTTGCAAAAACTTTCTCAAAACCATTTAATTCATGAATTGAAGGTGCAGAGTTAATCTGCCTGATAGCACTTTCAAGTAGAATTTCCGATTGACTTATCATGATTAACCCGGATGTTATCGTAAAGAAAAAATCAGTGGTTTTGTCGTTTATATTTGAGAAAACGCTATAAATTTTTGTTTTTTCATAATCACGCCCGTGTATATAGCTAAAATGATTAAGTATTGCATTCAGGGCAAGTTTTTCCTGCAATATTTCTTCCAGGCGCACCAGGAATAAATAATCCATTTTGTTATTTCCTGAATGATGTGCAGAAATTGCAAATGCTTTGTTTAAGATCAGATCATTAATTTCATTATTTTCTATAGATAAAGAATCTAGATACTTAAGGCTTGTAATGAATGTACTGAACTCATGTATCATGCTTAACTCTTCAATTATTTTATTGTTCTGAGCTAAGCCAGATACTGTTTTAATAAAATTGCCACCTTCAAAAAAAAATGACGCATCTATGGGAATGGCTTTTATTAATTGAGGAACAGGTTTATTCCTGTTTTTTAAGTATATATAACCTCCGGCAATAACACCAATCACAACAATAATAAATAAAACAGACAATAATTTTCTGATCATATTGAATATTATATATTCTTGTTTTTTATAATGTTTATATAACAAAGGTAGGAATTAGCCACGATTAATCATAAAAAACAAAAACGCTTATTTGAAATAAACAAGCGCCTTAAATACCGAAAAGAAAAATATTTTTTTTAAACGCGTATTCCTATTAACAACATATCATCCACTTGAACACCACCTCCCTGCCAGACATTAATTGCGGAATCAAACCTAAAACCCTGATCTTTCATAGACATTCCATTAACAGAAGCAAGTATTTCCCTAAACCTTTTCTTCATGAATTTTTCCATGCTAACCCCATTGAATTGATCAAGTATTCCATCTGAAAATAAGTATATTGAATCGCCTTTTTCAATATTAATTTTATGATTTGTAAATGATTCTTTTTCTTTATGGTAAATACCAACTGGCATTCTGTCACCTTTTATTTCATTTATCTCTCCATTTTTAACAATAAAAATAGGATTATTAGCACCTGCAAATTGCATTTCTTTTTTTTCATAATCCAAAATACAAAGTGTTATATCCATACCATCTTTGGCTTCCTGATCTTTGCCTGTTTGTTTCAGGGATCGTTTTATTTTTTGTCTCAGAATGTTGAGGATTTTATTTGCCTGCAATTCCTCATTTTTATATGTGCTACTGTTAACAATCTCGTTAAGGAAAGTAATTCCAAGCATACTCAAAAAGGCGCCTGGCACACCATGACCAGTACAATCAGCGGCAGCAATATAATGTTTTCCATCTCTTTCGCAAACCCAGTAAAAATCTCCACTAACTATATCTTTTGGTTTATTAATAATGAAGTGATCCGGAAAATATTTCTTCATAAGGTTTTTCTCAGGAAGTAAAGCCTTTTGTATTTTACTTGCATAGGTTATACTCGACCGGATATCCTGGGCTTGTTTATTCGCTATGTCGCGTTGTTTTTCAATTTTATCGCGTTGTGATAATATTTCTTCTTTTTGACTTGTTATTTCAAATTCATTCTCTTTTAAAGCCGTAATATCTGAATCGACGGCTATAAGTTTCTTTAAATCACCTTTTTTGTCGAGTATTGGTGTTATTGTCTCCTGTATCCATATAAAGGAACCATCATCCCGTACATGTTCAAATTCATAATTTATAAGGACTTTTTGTTTAATTCCATCATTTATGAGATTTTTAACATATTCCGAAGTGTTTTCTGATATTATGTTCTTGCCTTTAACTTCATATAATGCAGAACCAAACATTTTTGTATAACCGTCATTAACCCATTCAAAATTACCTTTTGGATCCATAATGATAGTAGCATTGTCAATTTCACTGGCAACTATAGATAGTTTTTCAAGTTCTTTGTTATATGAATTAATTACTTCGTTTGAAACTTTGAGCTCTTCAAGCATATCATTTAATTCGCTGGTACGCTCCAATACTTTAATTTCAAGTTCATCTTTGGATTTCCGGAGTTCATTTTCAACTTTTTTAAGAACTGTAATGTCAGAAAACATGGCAAAAGATCCTATATTCTGATCATTATCGTTAAAAAGTGGTGTCCCGCTTACTAAACAATTGATCTTTCCACCATCAGATTGGTTAAGGGTTAATTCATATGAACTTTGTATGTTCTTATTACGAAGTTTTAATTGTTCTAATAAATGGTTTTTATTTTCATCATCCAGAAAATCAAAAAGTGACGTTCCAACAGCATCATTTCTTTTGACCATTTCTCTGAAGGCTAAATTTGCCTGTTCAATTATTGTGTTTTTATCAATCTGGATAAAACCATCATGAGCTGTTTCGAGAATAGTATTTACTCGTTTTTCACTTTTCTGAAGTTCATTATGAGAATAATCTTTTTCAGTTTCAAGGTAATGATGACAGTTTTCAGCTTTATTTAAACCATTGAATATAGCAGTAGCCATTTTTTCGCATGAGTTGTATCCACAAGAAGTACAATTATAAATATCCTTCTCAGAGTATTTATGCATGCTAATAAATATGTCATTCAGTTGTTCCTTATTAGGATATTTCAAATTAACATTTGCCCACAGATTTTTATATTCACGAGTATATAATCCTTCTTCCCAATATTCATTAATAATTGCTTCAAGTTTTTCCTGGCTTTCCAGGCCATTTTCATAGAATGATTTATTTTTTTCACTACGCTGTTCCACATAATATTCTATTTCATCAACAGCTTTATCTTTAGCAATTGTCACAGGCCCGGCATTGCAACCATATTCGCAGTTTAAACAATCAACAATTAAAGGAGCTTTCCCGTCTTCAATTACTTGAGGTAATTTGTCAATATATTCATAGATATTTGGAATACCTTCAATTTTTCTTCCTGAATTTGAGATTTCCGGGATCCATCTTTCGGCAGTTTTTAATAATCCACCTGGAGAGGAAAATAAAACGGCTCTTTCTGCTTGTGGATTATCGTAATCAACTTCCGGAAAATCTTTCAGGGAAACATTACTACTTTTAAAGTATTCAGCAATTGATTTGTATGCTACATTAAAATCTCCTAAGCCTGTTTCATGAAATTCTCTTTTTTTAGCAATACATGGTGATAAAACTAACACTTTATGATCCTTATATTGGGGATAATAATGCTTTATCATCTTTATTGCATGTAACATAGGACTATCTGCTGGCGCTAAATATTTTAACAATCCGGGTTGATAAAGCTCTAAATAAGAAACAATTGCAGGGCATGGTTGTGCTATAACTGATTTTGGATTGTTTTTCTTTATGTGTTCTACATACGATTTTACTGTTAATTCAGCTCCAAAGCTTACATCAAAAATTGCTTTAACACCAATACTTTTTAACCAGCCATTTAAATTTAAATATGCATTCGGAAAATTTGCTGCAATTGAAGGCGCTACAATTGCTACAATATCTTCATTTCTTTCCAGGCTGTTGTTAAATAAACTGAAATCATCATTGTAGAATCTTGCTTCGTGTGTACAAGCGCTTAAACATTTTCCACATGCAATACACATATTCGAATTAACCTTAACAACATCACCGCTTCCATCATTGCAATATTTTACCGGACAAGCTGAGATACAAGCATGGCAATTAATACATTTTTCCTCATCAACACCTATTACTTTTGGTAATTCTATTTGCTGTAATTGATTCATTTTAATTTATAATTTATAATTTTCTTAGTATTCTGTTATCATATTGCCTGTTAAGCGCATTAATTCAGAATGCGTTTCAATCAGATTATAAGTTGCTTGTAACTTACTGAATGCAGTATTAATATATATCAATTGAACATCACGATAATTAAATGAATTGATTGCACCGGCTTTAAACTTCTCATTTGAAATATCCATATTTAATTGTGAAGTTTCCAAACTTTCAATTGAAACACTATACAATTGTTTTCTTATATTATACAGATCAAGCATATTTGCAAGTAAAATGCTTAATTGTAATTTCATTTCATTTATTTGAAGTGAACCTATCTGTTCCTGAATTTTGGCATTTTCTATCGCGCTTCTTGTATTAAATCCATTAAACAAATTGAAACTCAAAGAAAAATTAGCCAGGTATGAATATGTACCATTTACTTGTGTTGTTGTATTAT
>DAOVJU010000481.1 GCA_030632095.1 Chlorobiota bacterium | reverse complement strand
TGATTGGTAAATTGTTTTTCTTTACCAATATATATGCCAATAGGCATCCTGTCGGCTTTAATTTCAATGATTGAATGATTGAATGATTGAATGAGTGAATTCGTATTTGGGATTTCGGATTTATTTTTATTGCCGACTGCTGACTGCCTATTGCCGACTTTTTCACTTTCACGTTCATCCTCAAGTCTCACAATATAAAGCGGATTGTTTGCCCCTGCATATTGTAATTCATTTGTTTCCATATTTAAAATGCAAAGTGCTATATCCATCCCATCCTTCACTGAAGTCACGTCAGACAAGCCGGATGGCAGGTTCTCCACTCCCTTTCCCGACCTGCGGTACGGGACAGGTGGGAGGGGGCGGGGGTGGGCTTCATTTTTTGCTTCATTTTGTTTTTCTGTTTGATGTAAAGAAATTATAACATTATTTCTTAACTGATTGAGTATCGTATTTGCTTTGATTTTGGATATGTCTTTGGTTGATTTGTTCACAATTTCGTTTAAAAAGGCAATGCCGAGCATACTCATGAAAGCACCAGGAACACCGTGTCCTGTACAATCTGATGCTGTTATAAAAACTTTGTTTTCTTTTTTTGACATCCAGTAAAAGTCGCCGCTTACAATGTCTCTTGGTTTATATAAAATAAAAGAATCGGGGAAAATATTATTTATTTCATGGATGTTGGGTAATATTGCTTCCTGTATATTTTTTGCATAATTTATACTATCAGTAATATCTTTATTTTTTTGTTCAACAATTTCTTTTTGCTTTAATAATTCGTGGGTTCTTTCTCTTACTTTTTTTGCAAGAACAATCTTTTCCTTTTTTAAATTTGCTTCACGCACGTTAATATAGATATAAATTATCAGTGCAGATAAAATTACAATTATTGTTATAAACCACCAGGTTTTCCAGAAAGGTGGTGTAATTGTAAAACTAAAAGTTGTGGGTATTTCATTCCAGATACCATCATTGTTACATGCTTTAACTTTAAAAATATAATCACCATAAGGTATGCTTGAATAAATAGCTTCATTCTCACTACGGACAGGTAGCCAGTCATCATCCAGACCTTCAAGCATATATTGGTATCTCACTTTTTCAGGAATAGTTAAGCTTACAGCAATAAATGAGAATGTCAGGTGATTTTTATTATACGGTAATACAAGATTTGTTGGTAAATGAGTAACAGAATCCAGTCCATCTGAATATTGCTCCCAGTCAATATCTTTAAATGACAGCTTAATGTTTGTAATTTGAGTAATTGGTCTTATTGTATTGATTTTATCGTATTCGGGACAATAGATTGTAAGTCCTTTTATTGTGCCAAACCATAATCTCCCTTTTTTGTCTTTATAACAAGCATTAAGGTTACATTCCTGTCCTATGAATCCTTCCAAATTTCCATAATGTCTTATATTAATTTTTTTTTCGTCAGCTGACGGAAAAATTTTTGTATCAAGTTTATCCAGTCCTTTATCAGTTCCTATAAATAAGTTATCTTCATTATCTAAAATCAGTAAATAAACATTATTAGAAGCAAGTCCTTTGTTTTTGTCAATTTTTTCAAAAAAAGAAGAATCATATCTAAAAACACCTTGTTTAGTGCCAAACCAGTAATTACCGCGTTTATCCTGAACTATTGATATTACCTTTTCATCAATTAAACCCTGTTCTTTTCCAAAATGCTTAATTATGTTACCATCAAATACATAAGCTCCGTTATCTGTTGCAAACCAATGATTATTATCGTTATCTTCAAAAATTTTCACTATCTTTTTACCTTGTAATATTTCATAATTTTCATTAAAGTTGTAAAAAGTTGTATCAACTACCCGTGTAACACCATTTTTAGTGCCGAGCCAGATAATTCCTTTACTATCTTCAAATATAGTGTTAACAATTTTACTTGTCAGGTTTGGTGCAATTTTACAATGTTTATCTTTTGAAGCAATTACTCCCTCATTAGTTGTGAAGTTATAGAATATACTGTCTTTTACATTAAATTTACTAACACCATTGCTAGTGCCCAACCAGATATTATGTTTTTTATCTTCAATAATTGAAAAAACGATACTGCCAATTATTGTATTTTCAGTATTTTCATGTTGATAATCATTGAAATGAGGAGAACCATCTTCATCAAATTTAAGATTTGATACTCCCTTTGAAAAGCTTCCTATCCAGAATTCACCTGATGCGGTTTCACAGATTGAAGAAACAATATTATTATGTAAATCATCTTCTTCGCTATAATTATAGAAAACATTATATGGAAACTTAATTAATCCTTTTCCATCAGTTCCTATCCAGAAATTGCCTTCTTTATCTTCTAATAATGTCCGGAAGCGGATATTATTAAATTCTTTAGAAATTGATAATTCTAAACTTGCTTGATTGTAATTTGATAGCTGTCCGCTGAAATCGCAAAACCATAATTCATTGTTTTTTGTTATTATAGAATAAGTATATGAATTTGCTTTATTTATTTCATGAATTTCATTATGTTTATAGATATTTAAACCCTTATCTGTTCCAATCCAGATATTTCCTGATGTATCTTGAATAACAGTTCGTACATTATTATAAGATAAGTTGTTGTCAATTGTAAAAATTTCAAAAGTTTTTAGGTTTCTATCGCTATGCGAATGGTTGTATTTTATAAGTCCATTACCAAGAGTTCCGAACCATATATTGCCGATATTATCTGAAAAAATGGTAAAAACACAAGCATTTTTTAATGTTTCGTTACCTTCAAGTATTTTGAAATGGTTATCCTTAAAATAAGCCACTCCCTTATCAGTTCCAACCCATATAGTTTTTGATAAGTCTTCAATAATTTTCCATACACGATTATCCGGAAGTCCGTCATCTTCAGTGTAGTTTATAAAATCATTACCATTGTAAATGCTAATTCCTTTGCTTGTGCCGAGCCATATATTGCCTTTAGAATCTTCTGTAATAGTATTAACATAATTTCCTATCAAGCCGTCATCTTTGGTAATTGGTTTGAATTCTTTACCATTATAAATATTTATTCCACCGCCGTTTGTTCCAAGCCATAAATTCCCCTTTTTGTCCTGATATAATGAAATAACCTGCGATTGCGATAAGCCCTCTTCAACATTATATATTTTGTGATAATAAGTTTGACTATGGGTTTGAATGCTCAACAGATTAAAAAGAGCAATAAAAAGTAGTATGATTTTGTAAATATTTTTCATTTATTGTGTTTTTCAAATAATTAACCACTTCTTTGCTGCTTGAACCGTTGAAAAAACGTTCAATCTATAATTTTCTTTTTCAACT
>DAOVJU010000327.1 GCA_030632095.1 Chlorobiota bacterium | reverse complement strand
CTATACCAATCGTTTAATGTAAAGTATGGTTTATTAATTAATAATTCTCTCCACTGGCTTATATAATCATCACTGGTTGGTTTTTTAACAGAATCTGTCTTTACAATGGGAAAAACAAAATGAAGATCAGGATGAATAAGTTTTTGATATTTGATGCAAGAGCTGCATTTTCCACAAGCATCTACTAAGGTTTTGTTTAAACAATTTACATACTGCGCATATGCTAAAGCTAATAAAAGACAACCTGTTCCTTCCTTGCCGTAAAATAATTGTGCATGGCTTACGCGGTTTTCCTGAACAGTTTGAATAAGTTTTTGCTTTATATTTTGTTGTCCGATGACTTCCGAAAAGAGCATTGTTATAAATTTTGAAAGTTCATCAAAGGTAAAAAAATATGTTTTTCTTAAAAATCAGGAAACATAATTTAGTTAAAACAAAAAAAGCACCATATTTTTTATGGTGCTCTATAATTTTCTAATGTTAAGTCAAATGTCAGCATCGTCTTCGGCAAGCCTACGGCGACCGAATGATGTCAAATATTTCATGTTAAATGTATTGTTATTTACCTGATTTTGTATTACATATAACATTTGACTTTTGACATTATACGTCTGACATGACACTAGTAGTTCTTTTAAAACAACTTCATATCATCTAAAACTTTCATAACTCCTTTAACAGATTCGGCTGACCTGTTCATATCTGCTTTTTCTTCTTCATTCAATTCTATTTCAATGATCTGCTCAATTCCGTTTTTACCAAGTTTTACAGGAACACCCAAATATATATTTTCAAGGCCGTATTCTCCTTTTAATAATGTGCAACATGGGAAAATACGCTTCTGGTCATTAAGAATTGCTTCAGCCATTTGAGCAACAGCAGCTCCGGGGGCATACCATGCAGAAGTACCCAATAATTTTACGATTTCACCTCCACCAACTTTAGTCCGTTGAATTATTTCGTCAAGCCTTTCCTTTTTAATTAATTGGGTAATCGGTATCCCGGCAACTGTTGTATATCTTGGCAATGGCACCATAGTATCGCCATGTCCGCCCATTAATAATGTCTGGATGTCTTTTGGAGAAATATCAAGCTCCAAGGCTAAGAATGACCTGAAACGAGCTGTATCAAGAATTCCTGCCATTCCAAATACCTTGCGTGAATCAATCTTTGCAGTTAAATAGGCTGTATAAGTCATTACATCTAAAGGATTTGCAACCACTATGATTATTGCATTTGGTGAATATTTAATAGCTTGCCCGGTAACCGATTTAACAATATTTGCATTTGTTGATATTAAATCGTCCCTGCTCATTCCCGGTTTACGAGGTATACCTGAAGTAATAATCACAATATCAGAATCTGCTGTTTTTGTGTAATCGTTAGTTACTCCCGTAACCCTGGTATCAGAACCAAATACCGGAGAAGTTTCCCAAATATCAAGCGCTTTACCATCTGCAAAATTCTCTTTAATATCAATTACAACCACTTCATTACAAATTTCTCTTGTGGCTAAAACATCAACACAAGTTGCGCCAACATTTCCAGCGCCAATTACAGTTATTTTACTCATAATTATTTATTTTTAATAGTTAATTAATTAATTTCTTTTGAAGGCTAAATTAAATTAAAAAAAGACCTTTTTCAAATATTTAAAAATATATCTATATAATATTTTAATTATAATTTGGCATAGAATTCGCTAACTTTGTTTAATATTAATTTTAAGCCTTGCAATCATGAAAGCTATTAAATATTTCACGGTCTTATTTCTCTTATTTGCTTGTTTTTCATGCGAAGAGCTAACTGAAATCATTGAAGACCCGGACGAACTAACAGAATCAGAAATTGTTCAGGGATTAAAAACAGCATTATTAGTAGGAACTGATTCATCGGTTACAACCTTATCATTGGCTGATGGATATTTTCTTGACAATGCAGTTAAAATTTTGTTACCACCGGAAGCAAATGATATTCTTGATAATATTGAAAATATTAAAGATCAGTCTTTTATAGGAGATCTGGTTTACAATTCAATTGTAGATAAAACTGAAGATTTAGTTTTAAGAATTAACCGGTCGGCAGAAGCTGCTGCTACAGTAGAAACAACAAAAGAAATTTTTGTAGATGCAATTACTGAAATGAGCTTTGAAAATGCATTAAATATTTTACAGGGAGTAAGTGATTTTAAGTCGGATGATTTTGATTCATTAGCTGCTACACATTATTTTATTGATAAAACTTACGATCCGTTAACTAATCTTTTCTCACCGATAATGAATAATGCTTTAGACCAGGATTTTGCCTTTGGAATTTCAACCAATGAATTATGGGGTGATATTACCACAGAATATAATGGAATACTTGAAATAGGTATTCCGTTTACTACAATAACTGTTGGTTCTCATTTTGGATATGAAACTGTTAATACTGATATTGGTGAGTTTGTAACCGGTAAAGCTCTTGACGGTTTATTTCTTAAAGTTGGTGAAGAAGAAAAGAAAATACGAAAAAATCCACTCGAATGGGTGCTAACAGCAGTAGGCGATATACTTGAAAGGGTATTTACATGGTTTAATGAAGATTAGGAGTAGATAATTCAAATCACTGTTGTTCGTAGTTTGTAGCTACGAGCTTTATTTTGTTAAACATCCTGTTTAAATTATTAATCAAAATTTTAATAAAATGAAAACAAATTTAACAATATCTTTATTCCTGCTTTTTGCTTTCGGAATGACTCTTTATTCACAAGAAATCTTAATAAATGGAAGATTGTACGAAAATGCTAAGATACAAAGTATTAACGGTAATACTTTAATGGCAGATTTTATTGTAAAAGGTGATAGCATTAAAATGTTAATGAGAGGCCCTAATAATTCAAAAATTGAATTACATGAGAGCTTACATGAAATTAGTAGGATTGAACTGGGTACTCGATATCCAAAGTACATTATGGCAGGTAGCTGTATTGGATTCAGTGTAGGAATAGTTGCTACAATTCTTACAACCCATTTTTATGAACAGCCGAAAATGAAACTTGTTTCTGATGAAACCAAATTTTTGATAGTAGCCGGATCTACGTTAACAGGCTTTTTGGTTGGTTTACAGAAAAAATGGAAGCCTATATATTCACAAGATAATAAAGTATTGAATAAGATTGATTATAATATTAATTATAGTCCATATAGAGAAAATATAAGCTTTAATCTTTGTTATAAATTCTGATTCAAAAGAAAGTAACAAAAGTTGTATTATTTATAAATGATTAATCCGTTACATAAAAATATCATGAAAAAAAATATTTACATATTAGTATTTCTTACAACTTTATTTAATACTTATTCGCAAGATTTGGATTTAATAGCTACAATCGGGGATGATTCCCAAAGTTGTCATATTGACAGCATTACAACCACTAATATTTATTTGGAGACGAAAACAGATAATAATTGGAGTCACAAATCAATAGATAATAAACAGGTCAAAGAATATAAACTAAATACTATTGATAAAAAAATTATTCATTTCAAACCGAGAACTTCCTCTATAACAATTTCAGAAAAAAACAGAAGTAATCTTATATATGTTGGCTTCGGCCTGGGCATTAATGATTATGGTCTTGGAACAGGAATAGAAATACCTTTATGCAAAAAATTATCAATTCTCGCAAATTTTGGAGTAGGATTTTGGGGTCCAAAAATTGGAAATAGTATTAATTTTTATCTCAAACAGGTATCATATGGTTCAGGATTTAGCCTGGGTTATACTTTCTCTTCAGGAATAGAATATGAAACAAAGTTTACTACTAATCTCATGTATTCATATAGTTGGAGTTTTGGTAAACCTGTTAAATTAACCCTAAGTTTTGGCTGTGCGATTCCTTACATGGTAACCGATTCTACCGAATGGTTTATGGAATTGCAACCAGGTGGCATAATATCAGGTATTAAATTTATGGTTGGGATTTAATTAATTATGCCATTATTCACAACCGCTTTATTTTATTACTGTAAAGGTTTTTAACTTATTTGTAGTATTCACACCATCAAATACAGTACATCTTAGAATAAATTTTTGACCATTTGTAGCATCTTGATTTATATTTACAATTGGTGATGAGGTATTCTCATTTTCAATTGTAAATAAGTCTATTGGAGTCACAACCCATTTATATTCATAGTTACCTGTTCCTCCGCTAGCTGTACACATGAAAGGACTTGATCCTCCCGGACATAAATTACCCGAGACACCTTCAAAAATGATTTCATTAATAACAAGCGGATCATGATCAAACCATCCGTCATAGAAATAGTCATATTCCTTTATGGTTTTAATTCCTTCTGGTGTTTCTAAACTTGTTCTTATTAACTTACCCGGATCGTTGTATTCATAATATGTGGCAATATTATCGGCATTTAAAGTTGCAATTAAATAACCATTATCCTTATTATATACAAACGATTTCATAAGCGCATCAATTGGATGAACACGAAAATCGTCAAAATATGTTTCGGTTCCTGATTTAATACAGGAAATGTTTAACTCATTAGTTGGTGAATTTTCGATAAAATCCCTTGTTAGTAAAACCCAGTCACCAAATTTTTGACGCGATTCATCAAAGATTTCCAACGAACCACCTGAAGCATTAATAATGATTCCCGCTGATTGTGCATTATCATTATCAATATCGTATACCCAAACACTCACATGATATCTTCTACCTGTTATTGGATCAATTGTTGTAATTAATCCTGATTTTGATAATCCTATTTTAATGCT
>DAOVJU010000498.1 GCA_030632095.1 Chlorobiota bacterium | reverse complement strand
TACAATGAAATATTTCTATGGCAAAATGATAAAATTTCAGTTGTAAAAAGTATATTACCGAAACACTTTGGAATAGCAGTTGGTGAAAATCTAATAATTGCAAATCGTGACAGTGGTATTTATATTGCTATAGCTGATAGCTTGAAATACTTACCATTTTCACGTTATATTTTACCTGAAAAAGGCACTTATGATATAATGCTCTTTAAGGATAATCAATTTTTAATATCTTCTGAAGAGAGTTTTTACATCTATAATTTCGATCTTATTGGCCATTACCTGGAACAATATGCAGATGAAATTGATTCGGCACTGTTTGTAAATAAATTTGCAGTTGATTTTCTCGATTATTACAAAGAAAATGGTAACTATTGTTCAATAAAAATTAATGATGATTTATATGCAATCGGGACGGAAAACGGAGGGATCGTGTTTTTTAATTCGAATGGTGAAATATTGCAGGTTTTAAATAAAAACAACGGATTGCCTAACAATACCATACTTAGTTTTTATATAGATATTAACCATGACCTATGGGCAGGGACTGACTATGGAATGACTCGTATTGAATTGAATTCACCTTTAACATATTTTAGTGAAATTGACGGGCTTGAAGGGAGCATTCTGGCATTAACAAATTTTAACCAAAATTATTATGCAGGAACTCAGTATGGAATTTATAAACTGGGAGCTTCTTATATAGATGGTTTAAAATCAGTTAAGTATAAGCCAATAAGTAAAGATAAAACTTCATGTTGGTGCTTTCTAAAATTTAATGATATTCTGCTTGCTTCCGGGGATAAAGGCCTTGAGGTGGTAGAAGATAACAAAGTCAGAGAAGTTTTAGTAACTCCTAAAATAATGAGTTTTGGATATTCAAAATCATTTCCTCAAACTGTATTCATTGGAATGGCTGATAATTTTGGATATTTCCAGGTTGAGACTAACAAACGTAGCGGGAAACACAATTTTGTAAATTATACCACTTTTAATGAAATAAAAGAAAGCATTAGGATAATTGCATCAGATAGTATTGGGGATATATGGATAACAAGTGAGTATAATGGTATTTATCATTTTGATTTTAAAGGCCATAAGCTCGATGATTATATAATTACCAATTATGATACTGTAGATGGTTTACCTCAACTAGATTTTAATTATGTTTATTATATTGATGATAAACTTTTAGTAGCCAGTGCAAAAGGTTTATATAAAGCAATAAAGAACAAGCCGGATGGTAAAAACCCCAAACTTTATCATTTTATACCGGATACAACTTACGGGAAAGTGTTTGTTGAAGAAGAAAATGCTATTGGTAGTATTATTAAAGATAAAGATGAGAATATATGGATAAGTACAAATTATGGAATTGGCACGCTAAAAAAAAATAATAGGGGAAATTACTTTTGGGACACAGTACCATATCAGAGAATGGAACTATATGATTTTTATTTTGATAAGAACAATAATCTACGGGGGTTCGATTCAAAAAACATTTTTAAATATGATGTATTAAACGAGTATAATTTCAATAAACCATATAATGCTTTAATACGCAAAGTTATAGATGGAAAAGGTTCGGTTATTTTTCATGGAACTTATTATAATGATTCAACAAGGTTTCAAAATGCAAATTATTCTTTATCACTTTTTCAACCGGAAAAGCTGAAACCAGAATTAAAGTATAAAGATAATTCATTAACTTTCTTTTATTCATCTGCCTATTTTGTAGAATCCGAGGAATTGCAGTTTAATTACATCTTAAAAGGATTTGAAGAAGAATGGAGCGACTGGACCAAAGAAAATAAAAAGGAGTATACTAACCTTCCGAAGGGTGATTATACCTTTATGGTAAAATCTAAAAATATTTATGGTAATATTAGTAAAGAAGCTCTTTATGAATTTATAATATTACCTCCCTGGTACAGGACAATTTATGCTTACTTCGGATACCTGGTATTTATATCAGTAATTTTCTATTTAGTAATCGATCTGAATTCAAGAAGGTTACGGGCTGCAAATATTAAACTTGAGCGGATTGTAAAGGAAAGGACTGCTGAAATTGAAAAGCAAAAGGAGAATATCCTTGAACGCAACATTGAAATATCGATACAAAAAGAAGAAATTGATGCTCAGGCAAAACAGTTAAAATTGACTAATGTGGAGTTGGAAAAATTATCAATTGTTGCAAGTAAAACAGATAATGCTGTTATTATATTGGATGCAGATGGTAAATTTCAATGGATAAATGAAGGATTTACCAGAATGTATGGATATACATTAGAAGAACTGATAAAAGAACAAGGCGATAATATTTTTGATGCAAGCACCAACGCGTATGTTAAAGATTTGATTCATACATGTATAACTAAAAAAGAAACGGTGATATATGAATCAATGATAGAACCTAATGAAGGTAATAATGTATGGGCACAAACCACTTTAACCCCAATAGTTGACGAAAATAATAAGGTTACCAAATTAATTGCAATTGATACTGATGTAGGGAAAATTAAGACTGCAGAAATAGAAATATCTAACCAAAAAGAAGAATTGCAAGCACAAAGCGAGATGCTTGCTGAAATAAACACTGAACTTGAAAGAAATAATTTATTAATAACTGACAGTATAAGTTATGCAAAACGAATACAGGAGGCAATTTTACCTTCACGGGAAATAGTGAAGAAATACTTTCCTGAATCATTCGTGTTTTTTAATCCAAAAGATATAGTTAGCGGGGATTTTTTCTGGTTTTTAAAACCAGAAACCGATGAATGGGGAAAAGCTAGTAACAAAATTTTTGTAGCTGCTGTTGATTGTACAGGTCATGGTGTGCCAGGCGCTTTTATGTCAATGATAGGTAATACTTTATTAAATGAAATTGTTGGAAATGATAAAATATTCAAGCCTTCTGAAATTTTGAGCAATCTGAATACAGGAATAATTGAACTTCTAAAACAACGAGAGTATCATGAAGCATCACAGGATGATGGTATGGATATTACAATTTGTAAAATAGATCCGGATATTGGTGAACTTGAAATAGCACTGGCTAGCCATAATGCTTATATTAGTAAAAATGGAAAACTTAAAAGCATTGAAGGCGACATTTTTTCAATTGGTGGTTTCTTTGCAAAGCGGTTTAAGCCAAAGTTTAAAAACCAT
>DAOVJU010000364.1 GCA_030632095.1 Chlorobiota bacterium | reverse complement strand
GTTCATTGCAACAGCTAATACAATAAGTACAATTAATCCGGCGCTCCGGGACCGTATGGAACTGATTAATGTGAGCGGATATGTGGTTGAAGAAAAAATGGAAATTGCAAAACGTCATCTAATTCCTAAGCAATTAGAGAATCATGGTGTTAAAAAGAATCAGATGAAAATTCAAAAACCTGTTCTTGAAAAAATAATTGAAGATTACACACGAGAGTCAGGAGTAAGGGCGCTGGATAAAACAATTGCTAAGATAACCCGCCGTATTGCAAAAAACATTGCCTTTGAAAAGGAATATAATCCTCAACTATCATTAGAAGATATACGTCAAATTCTCGGTCCTGCTGAATTTTTAAAAGATACTTACCAGGGTAATGAGTTTGCCGGTGTTGTTACAGGATTAGCATGGACAGCAGTTGGCGGGCAAATTCTATATGTTGAATCAAGCATTAGTAAGGGAAATAATAAACTCAATCTTACGGGAAATCTTGGTGAAGTAATGAAAGAATCAGCAATTATTGCATTGGAATACATTAAATCGCATGCTGAAGAATTAAGTATTGATCCGGGAACATTCGAAAACTGGAATGTACATGTTCACGTTCCGGAAGGTGCAATTCCAAAAGATGGCCCTTCTGCCGGAATTACCATGGTTACTTCATTAGCATCTACTTTCACGCAACGTAAAGTAAAAAGAAACATTGCTATGACCGGTGAAATTACTTTAAGGGGGAAAGTATTGCCCGTTGGAGGAATAAAAGAAAAAATCCTGGCTGCCAAAAGAGCTAATATCAAAGAAATCATTCTTTCAAAAGAGAACATGAAAGATATAGGACAGATCAATGATATTTACCTGAAAGGGGTTACATTTCATTATGTCGACAATATTATGGAAGTACTCGACATGGCTTTACTTAAGCAAAAAGTTAATAATCCGATAAATGTAAATTAGTAAATTCAGGCATTTTATATATTCCGATTTACAATTCAGATTAAATGCAATAATTTAATGAAGTATGTTAATTAAAAGAAATTAGAAATTGGAAATTCGGCTGTATATACCGAACCATCTTCCCAAATTTATAACTTCTGACCTATCGTAAATCTTATTGTCGCAAAAATATCGAATAATGAACAATGAAGTAAAAAAAGTGCTCAAAGTTCTTTACTATTAGAAACTTACTTCAAAATTCATAATTCCTTGTTCGGAATTCATTATTCAAAAATGTGACAATTCCAATTTGCGAACATAAGACTCTAATTTGCTGATAGTCAACAATTGGATCAGGAGTTCTGAAATTTAAAGCTTCAAATTTCAAATTTCAATTTTTATAACAAATAAAGTCAATACATTTCAAAAGTGTTAAAAACTTTTAGGTATTTTGAAAAATTCTCTCTGTTTACCGATTATTTCCCGGAGCTTATCCTCTTTTTTCTTAAAAATATCGATTTTCTATATCACAGGTGTTTGTAATATTTTAATTTTATCGTCAGAATTAATTCAATATTGAATTATTGTAAATTATAAATTGTTTAATTAAAAACTAAAAAAAAGTGAAAATGGGTGCAGGTATTTTTTGGGGAATAATTCTAATTTTAGTAGGTTTTGGCCTTATTATTAAAATAGTTTTTAACGTAGATTTCCCTATTTTTAAATTCATAGTAGCATTTTTCTTTATCCTTTTAGGGTTAAAAATTCTATTTGGCGACTTTGGTGTTTTCAAGCATCATGGCCGTCATGGTGATGTGATCTTCAATGAACGGCATATTCATGGAAGGGTTGCTGGTCAGGAAGAATATAATGTGATTTTTGGCAAAGCAGAAATTGACTTGACTGATATTGAACTTAAGCCTGGCAGAAACAAACTTGAGATTAATGCAGTTTTTGGTTCAACAGACGTATTACTTAATAAAAACGTTCCTGTAAGAATTAAAGGTGATGTAGCTTTTGGAGGCATAAGCCTTCCGGATGGCGATACAGGAGGATTTGGATCGTCTGTATATGAAAGTGAGAATTTTGATGAAAATTCTACATATTTATACATTAAAGCCAGTGCAGTTTTTGGAAATATAAATATTCGATTACGATAAATGCATTATATTGTACATTGAGAGGTAAAGCAATTAACGAGGTTGTTTCAAAAGATTGAAATAGCCTCTTTTTATTTGTATTCCTATTCGGGTTCGTATTCAAATATTCTATTCTCAGTGATTGAAAATTACTTTTGAGATAATCTTCTATTTTTATAGCAGTTGGTATTCAATTAGTTTTTGCAGTAAAACTCCAAATATCAAAAAACAAATTTCAAATAAATTCCAAATTAAAAAACCCAAAATTTCAAATTGTTTGATATTTATTAATTTTACAAACATAATTGATACCTAAACTTTAAATAATGATTCAAAAATACAGGACATTTTTTATTATCGCCGGATTAGTTATAAGCGGGATATTTTTATGGTATTTCCGTTCTATTGTCGCGTATATTGTTGTATCAGCGGTTTTTGCAGTGATCGGTTCACCATTGGTGCAACTTTTAACCAGAATTAAGGTCCGGAAATTTGCAATACCCAGATCTTTAGCATCAGCATTGGTACTGGTTTTTTTCTGGTTGGTTATTATTGGTTTTTTTAGCTTTTTTATTCCTTTAATAGCTAGCGAAGCCAATAAATTCTCAGAAATCGATGTTAATGCAGTACTAAAAAGTTTTGAAGGGCCAATTGCAAAAATTAAGGAATTTGCCGGAGGAACAAGTATTGCAGGGGAAGAAAAAAGCCTTGAACAATACCTGGCTGAAAAATTTACATCTATTCTTAATATTTCATACTTATCAAACTTTTTTGGGGCAATTGCGGGCATTTTAGGCGATATTTTCATTGCCATATTCTCCATATCATTTATTACTTTCTTTTTGTTAAAAGGAGATCATATATTGAGAAAAGCTGTAATAACAATGGTTCCAACAGATGTTGAGGAAAAAGTAATACATATTCTTGATTCAATTGATAAATTATTGAAAAGATATTTAATAGGAATTATCATACAGGTTAGTATGATCATGTTGCTGGCAACCATTGGATTATTTATTGTTGGAATTGATTTTAGCACTGTTTTATTAATCGCTTTATTTGTAGGAATAATAAATGTAATACCATATGTGGGGCCCATAATTGGGATTTTATTTGGTTTAGTGATAGGGGTTGCAGCAAATATCGATTTACCTTTTTATTCCGGAATATTACCATTAATGGGATGGATGTTAGTGGTTTTTATTATTATTCAGGTCATTGATAATGTTTTTTTTCAGCCTTTAATTTACGGAAGCAGTGTAAAAGCACATCCATTGGAAATTTTCCTTGTTATTATGATGGCAGGAAGTTTTGCAGGGATCACAGGAATGGTTTTAGCAATTCCTTCATATACAATTATCCGTATTATTGCTAAAGAATTTTTTAATAAATTTAAGGTTGTTAAAAAGTTAACTGAAAACATTTAGTTTTTAAAGGCTTGCATAATAAAGATATTTTTTATGTTTGTGTATAATTATTTCTGTTTATTAAAAATAATAAGTTGAAATATTGCAAAAGCCTTGAATTAACCAGCAAATAGCCGAATGAGTTTTAATAAACTTAGTATACTGTTTTTTGTTTTTATAATTCCATTTATTGCATGGGGACAACCATTTATTGCTGATGATACTGTAGGTTGTAATCCGTTTACCGTACAATTTACAGCAGAACTAAGTGGTACAACAACATGGAACTGGGATTTTGGTGATGGAAGTCCCAATGTTACAGATAATGGTATTCCATCTCATACGTATACTGTACCTGGTATTTATGATATTGCCTTAACAATTGATGGTGGTTCAGATACAATTGAAAATTTTATTAGGGTACTTGCCACCCCACAAGCTTATTTTGATACTACAACAATAAAATACGCTTCTTTTACAATATTATGCACAGATACAAGTGTATATCAAAACCTTTGGTACTTTGTCTGGAAATTTGAAAATGATGCATTTGTTGATACAAATCAATTAGCTGTGTTCACGCATAAGTATGATTCTGAAAAAACAGATACAATTAAGCATTATATAACAGATGCAAATGGCTGTACCGACAGTACGTTTAAAATTGTAAATATTAAGCACCAGTTTATAATTCCTAATGTTTTTACTCCCAATGAAGATGGTATAAACGATAGATTTATTGTTTTAGCCAATGGTCTTGATATTTTTCCTGTAGCATATATTTATAACCGCTGGGGAAATATTGTTTATAAATTTGAAAATGTTTCACAGATAATTTGGGATGGAAGAACATTTGATGGTTCGTTAGTTTCCCCGGGTGTATATTTCTATGTGATCACTCCACCTGGAAATTCTAATTATGAATATCTTGATTCAGGTTTGAAAGGTACAATACAGATTATTTATAATTAATTATGGATCAT
>DAOVJU010000157.1 GCA_030632095.1 Chlorobiota bacterium | reverse complement strand
CTTCGCAAGCAAAATGCCGATGCTTGCTAAAAGATCTACAGTACCTATAAACAGTACAATACAAAAGTATATAATAACCTAGATACGTTCTCTTTTACGCTTGTTAATTCTCTTAGGTTTATATGAATTAGGTGCAACAACCTTAAGGCAGTTGATCCCAGCATCTGAATAAGCTTTGATAACTAACTCATTATCATCAATAGCGAATAGTATATTATCTTTGTTTAATCCATGATCATCGAGAGTAAGTAATTTAAATACATAAGCCTCTCTATGATCATCATTGCCACGCATTAAAAGAGTATGATAAAGTAATGGAACATCACGATTAAGCATCATGATAGTTCTTTTCATAAACTTAATAGGTCTCATAGTCAAGTAAACTATATGATAATCATCAGCAAATCTATTAACAAGGGTTACAACATACTCATTAGGCTTATCTTCATAGCATCTACGATGAAATGCATCATAATCAGGCAATAATTTAATCCTATCTGACACCTTATATAAGGTATTATCCATGTCAACAATTATGTATTTTACCATTCTGCAAATATACGTAAAAAATTTTACATACAGATAAAATAACAGCAAATAACAGCTATTAGAGGTTTGGTTTTTGCCGTTATTCTCTGTATTCCTTTATTCATACATGTTTGATTAATAAAAATAACTGGTAACAGCAAAAAACCGAAAACTTAAAACAATATAAACATACTAATTATATGCTTATTCTATACGTATATCCTATATTCTATATTATATATATATTTTATTAAAAATAATAGGTTTACTGTTACTAATAGTTATATAATTCAATGATAGTAAAGGATACAGCAAATAACAGTAAAAAGTAAGGTTAATTAAAACCTTTGTATTGTATTGTTTATAAGGTGTTTATAAAATACAGCAAAAAAGATGGTACAAACACCACATTTGTATATTTGTGTGTATCAGGCAATTACACAATAACAGGAATATTTTTATATTTTGTGTTGCAATTAATAAATAATATTGTAAGTTTGTGATCACATTTTAGCTACCAACTATGTCTCAAGAAATTTACATACTCAATATTAATTCCATGCAGCCCCTATAAGTTGGTAGCTTATGCTGTGTGGTTTTTCTATTGGGTATTTTTTAATATATATTGATATGAAAGCTATAATTAACAGAATTGGCAATAGTTTAGAACACCATTTAAAAAAGTATTTAATTGCATTCGAACCCGGTATTTTTGAAGCAAATGTCATACTTAAAGAAAATACACCTGAAAAATACATTTCAAAGAAGAACTGAAACATGAAGGATTTTATGGAAATTATATTACTTATTTTTTTGAATAGATTTTATAAATGACAGATTTAAAAAAACTATACGAACATTTCTCAATAATTCCATTAAATGGTAAAGTACCTATTTTAAAAGGATGGACAAAATACTCAATAGATAAAATATCATATGATGATATTAAAAACCATGATGGTGATTTTGGGGTAGTCTGTGGTTATGGTGGTTTAGAAGTTATTGACATAGATAATCATTTTGATGATGCTAAACAATTAGGTGATTTTATTCTTGATAATTATGATTTAAAAAATTTTTTAATAATTAAGACTGGTGGTGGTGGATATCATATTTATTATAAATGTGAAGAAATTGAAGGTAATCAAAAATTAGCATCAAGGATAAATAAAAAAGGTAAATCAGAAACATTAATTGAAACCAGAGGCCAAGGTGGTCAAGTTGTTTTTTATGACAATATCAGACAAGGATCTATTGACAAAATAAAAATAATATCAAAACAAGAACGATCTGATTTATTAAATATTTGCCGGTCACTTAATGAAGTTGAAACAAAAACAAATAAAACTAATGAAAATAAAAAAGTCAATGGTGAATTACCAGGTGATCGTTACAATAATGATCCATTAGCAATAGAAGAAACAAAAACATTATTGACTAATAATAGATGGCAAACTAAAGATGAATTACATTGGATAAGACCTGATAAAACTACAAAAGGTATTTCTGCAACATTTGGAAAGGTAGGTGATAATAAATTTTATGTCTTTTCATCAAATGCTAGTCCGTTTGAGCCTGATAAATCATACACAATGATGGGTGTACGTGCTGAATTATTACATAATGGTAATTACTCAGAATGTGCAAAAGAACTTGCAAAAAAATATAATATTAAACCTGAATCAAAAGAAGTTTTAGAAAAAAAAACTAAAAATACCAGATGGTCAATATTAGAACAGATAATCAAAGAATGGAAATTGGAATTTAGATATAATGAACTGACAACTGTTATTGATGTTTCAAAAAACAATAGTGAATACAGCAAATTAGGATTAATGGCTAATGATATTGTTATGGAAATGGAAATGAACAGAGGTATAAAAACTATTTCTGTAGCGAAAATTAAAGAAATGATAGGGACAAGTAAAACATGTAAAATATATAATCCGATTAAAGATTTTTTTGAAACAATTCCCAAGTGGGATGGTGTAGATTATATTACTGAACTTGAAAAATATATAGAACTTGATACTGATGAAAAAAAAGAATTTTTTTTCCCAATGTTAAAAAAGCACTTAATCAGAACTTTAAAATGTGCTTTGGTAGATAAATATATTAATAGAATGGTTTTTGTTCTTTATGGTCCACAAGAAATAGGTAAAAGTATGTTTTTTCGATGGTTATCACCTAATGACCTGTATAATGAAGAGCCAGTTACACCCGGAGATAAAGACTCTATACTTTCATTAGCCAGATATGTAATGATAAATATGGATGAATTAGACAGTTTAAATAAAAAAGATGTAGCAAAATTAAAAGCTTTTATTTCCAGAGGTGAAATTACAAAAAGAGTTCCTTATGGTCATAGTGATGAAAGATTTTCAAGAATAGCAAGTTTTGTAGGCAGTACAAATAAGACTGATATTTTAGCAGATGAAAAAAATACACGTTGGATTATTTTAAAAATTAAAAACTTCGATTGGAAAGGTTATGTAAAAAATATAAACCCTTTACAAATTTGGGCACAATGTCTGAATGAATTAAATAAAAATACTGATTCTGGTGAATTGACAAATGCCGAAAAAACAGAACGTGACGTAAGAAATGATACTGAATTCTTAGTAACATCAAGTGAACGTGAAATATTAATGAAATATTTTAAAACAGGAACAATACCTGTAACAGCTACAGATATGAAGCATACGATTGAGAATAAACTATATCCTTTAAAAATGAATTTTTTCCAATTATTACGTGAATTAAAAAGACAATTTGGTGAACCATCAAAACCGAAAAAAGAAAATGGTAAACAAGGTAGATATTATTATATGGAAAGTGGATTGTTTGACTCTTCACCAACACCTGGGTTTTATCATGAACCCTCTGAAAAAATGCCCGAAAACATACAACAAACCGAAATATTCGATGTAACCGATAAACATTATAATGATAATTTACCTTTTTAGAATTAATTAACTAAATAAATAAATAATTATATGAAAAATTTAGAACAATCAGATTTTTATGCAATGGATGATATTGCAAGAATCAATGCACTCAATGCAGCCACGAATGAAACCCGTGAAAAATATCATTATTCAAAACCATTATTAGATGAAGATGTTAAAAAAAGAAATGAAGAAATTCATGAAGCTCTTGCAGATAATGAAGATATAACAGAACAAAAAAAAGATTTATCAGCAATAATGAAGGAAAACACCAAAGTAATAAACACAAACCATAAAGAAATTATGGCAAAAAGTGTAATGGTTACTGAAAAAGTTTGGAAAATTCCTAATCCTGGTTCCGGTTATGTTGAAATTATTAATTCTGAAGGTTTAATTGTGGATACTGAAAGAATAAAAGCCGGTACTCAGCTGAGTGTATTTGGTAAACAAAGGGATGCTGTTTAGGTTGTTTATAACGGGCGTGGCTAAACAGCGTTTTTTCAATGCTGTTTAACTAGTGTTGTATATTGGTGAACTGAACCGATAAATTAACTTTAAAGAATAGCCGCTTTTTGTTTTTGTGCGGTGGTAAATTAATTTGAAAAATTAAAATGAGTTTAGAAGAGCAAGCTATCAATTTTATAAAAATGGTTGCAAAAAATACAGACAAGCCTTTATACGCTGGTAATTCAGGTGGTAAGGATAGTGCTGTTATTGATAAGTTACTGCAATTGTCAGGAATAGAATATAATAGCTATTACACAAATACAACAATTGACCCACCAGGAACAATAAAACACATTAAGGATAATTATAAACATACTGAAATATTACAGCCAAAAGAATCGTTTTTAGCCCTTGTTAAGCGAAAGGGATTTCCAACAAGATTAAATAGATATTGTTGCGAATATTTAAAAGAGTATGGTTCTGTTGGGAAAATAGTTTTTGAAGGTGTGCGAAGTGAAGAGAGCAGTAAGCGTAAAGGTAGGGATTATATACAATGTGATACTAGGAAATGGCAAAAAGGCGCACAGCATGTTTACCCTATTTATGATTGGACTGAAAAACAAGTATATGCTTTTATTAAAATATATAAGATTAAATTAGCCCCCCATTATGAATTTGCGAATAGACTAGGTTGTATTGCATGTCCATTAGTAAGTAGAAAAGGACACCGACAAAAAGAATTAGATTTATACCCTAAATATTATGATGCAATTAAAAGAGCTATAATACTAGGTATGTTGCATAATCCACAATGGAAATTAACTTGTGCCACAAATGGTGATGGTGAGTTAGCTATGAAATGGTGGCTTAGTGGTAAAACAATGAATGAATATTTTAATACTTATAGTTTTGAAAAAACTAATGTGGGGTGGAAAAAAACAAAAAAGAATGAACCTGTGCAGCAACAAATAAACTTTTAAGGCACTTGTATACAACAACAAGCTAAATTGCGTTTTAATGCAATTTCAGCAACTGTTATAAACATTATTATAAATATATTAACAAATTCAAAATAGAAAACTATGAAAATTACAGAAAATGAAGTAACAAACCTGGCAAGATTTGCCAAAGATGGTAAAATTATCATTGAAGTTCGCGAAGGTGAAGCACAAAAAATTCTCGATCCGATTGAACCAATTCAGCCACAATCAATAAATATCAAAGGTAGAGTTGGAACAATTGCCGAATTTTTAAGCAAAAGAGCACATCAGTTCAAATCAGATGCATGTAATATTATTGTTGATATGAATGAAAATATCATGACATTTACCGGCAATGAAAGATATGAAGACAACAAAGAAGACACATTAGTTTCAAGTAAAATAATCGAAACTAAGCATTACAAAAAACTTGACATAAATAATGATAGAGAATTTGCACCATTGGAATTAGCAACATATTTAAGAAAACGTAAAAATATGTTTATGAATCCTGAACAATTTAATAATATTTTTACGGCACTTTCCTCATTCAAAGCGGTAATTGACAAAGAAGTAGAAACCGTAGATAAAAAAGATGGTAATGCTGTCAATAGTGTACGACAAAAAGTAATTCACAATATACCTAAAATATTTGAGTTAAATGTTCCTGTATTTGAAGGTGAAGATCCGATGAAAATTGAAATTGAAATTGATGTGAACCCTAATGATTTAAGGTGTTCTTTAATGAGTTTCGATTTAGAACATAAATATGATGAATTCAAACAATCATTATTTGAATTTGAATTGGATCAGGAAATTAGTGAAAAAAAGAAGTTACGGGACTTTTGCGTAGTATACCATGGATAGCATTCAAAAATACAACGAAGCGAAAGCAAGGGTTTCAGAATTGCAGGATTGGCCGGAATTAGATCCTTTGCAACAAATGGAATTAGACAGGCTTATCCGTGAAATGAATGAATTTGATGAAAAATTAAGTAATTTTGAATGATTAGTAAAACAACATATTCTGGATTGTGGGTTTATATTAGACTGGCAATTATCTTACCTTTTATCAACTGGAAGTTTCATCAGCTTTGCATGATTTTGAGTAAGGAACATGTTGATTTACTAGAGATAGTATTTATACAATGTAGATTTAAATTATATTAGCTGCACTTCACTATAAATTAAGTTACGTTGGAATTGAACGACAATATATTCAGATATTATTTTTAAAGATCGTTATTCGGTTTATTACCGACAATTCCACTTTTTAAGGCTATAGTGTGATTTGGTTTAAATATTGAAGATTTTTTACTATATTTGCAGGATATAACCTTAATTTATTAAAAATATGATTTATTTTATTAGACAAGAATATGATTCATTAGTGAAAATAGGACATACGCATGATATAAAACATAGATTATCTGCTTTACAAGTTTCAAATGGACATAAATTAGAAGTTATATTATTGATTAGAGGGATGTTTAAGGAAGAACAGGAAATACACGATCTATTTAGTGATGATAAATTTAGAGGTGAATGGTATTATTTTTCAGATGATATAAAGAATTATATAAAATCCCAATATGATAATGATATAAGACTGCCTGAAAAATTATATAGTGAAATGGATGAAGCTATACAAACCAGATTTATAAGGAAGTCAGCTAAATTAACATTAAGAGATGTAGGACTAAGGTTAGGGATGACACCGCAAAGCGTAAGAGAAATAGAAATGAGAGAGCTTATGGGCAATATTACAATAAAAGGACTCAATAAATATGGTAAAGCCTTAGGATATAGATTAGTTTATAAGTTTGCAAAAGTTCCTTAAACTAGTATTCACCAATTAAAAACCAATGGCACTTGTGATAAAATTAAAATTTTTAGGAATTAGAGAAGAAATTAGTATTAGCAATAAACAATTATTAGAATATATCAATGATCAGGATTACGGCACTAAATTGGATTTTGCCACTGGAATAGATATTGGGACTACAAAAGTATCTGAGCAAATGACTATGTTAGCATCATTTACGAATGGTTTAATGAAAGAAAACTTAAACCCGGCACAACATAATGCATTAAAGAAGTTTTTGAAAAACAAGCTTAAAGAACTATCATGAAACCAATCATACTAAGCATAATAAAGCGAATCCATAACCGGGAAAAGGTAAATAATATACATCCGGATTATGTTACTATGACAGAAATAAGAATAGAAATACTTTCCATGACTGAATATGAGTTGTCAAACTTAGTAAATAAAGGAACTTTGTCAACTGGACCGACAAAAGATAGTGAGTATTTTAAGATAAAGTAAAATTTTCATGCTTAGTATCAGTAGTTTACAAATTAAATCAAAAAGTAATAGTTAAATTATTTGGTTGGTATTGTAATTTAGTGTAATTTAGCGTAATAATTATTCACATAAATCTAAATAAAATATGAAAAAATTTATAAAAATACTTAAAAGTAAAAATATTGATTATAAGATTATAAAAGATAAAATAATCATAACAAAAAACCAAGGTTATGTTGATCTTGAATCATTAACCAGCCTACCAGAGGGCATTAAGTTTGAAAACCAAGGTAATGTTGATCTTGAATCATTAACCAGCCTACCAGAGGGCATTAAGTTTGAAAACCAAGGTAATGTTGATCTTGAATCATTAACCAGCCTACCAGAGGGCATTAAGTTTGAAAACCAAGGTAAT
>DAOVJU010000184.1 GCA_030632095.1 Chlorobiota bacterium | reverse complement strand
GTTTTTCGGATTAATCAGAAAATCATTTCGATAGTAATTCTTTATACCATTGTTATTTGTGAGATGGTAAATCATACAAATATCGCTGTAATTATCACCATTAACATCAACAGCATATTTTAGCTTTTCTGATGATCCAATACCTTCTAATGTTAACGGGTTTTCTTTTACAAAATCACCTTTCCCATAAGAAAAATAAAACACCCAATTTTCTTCAATTCCTGATTTAAGTAATAGTACATCGGTTTTCGCATCACTATTAAAGTCTCCGGCAACTATATCTATATTTGAATTTGTTATTTGACAGAAGTCGTCTGTAGTTGATTCAGCAGAAAATGATTCATTATTGGAAAATAAACTAATAATTTTTGAACTGGTATTACCAACAACCAATAATTCTGTTTTAGCATTTCCATTAAAATCACCGGTTAATACTTTATTTGGTATTTCTAATATAACATTCGAATTTTCAATACGGTTAGTAAGTGGTTCGTTTTCGTTACTTAAAAAGAAAACATATTTTGAAAAAGTATTATTCTCATTAAAAATAATACATAAATCGCTATACCCATTCCCTGAGAAATCACTTATTATACAATTTTCAATTTCAAAATTACTTCCACTGCTGGATAAATAATTTACAGGACCTTCAACGTCAGCACCACTATTTTCGAAATCAAAATAACCAATTGTATAATAATAATAAGAAGGTGTCTTATAAACACAAATAATTTCATCTATTCCATCGCCATTAAAATCACCGGGAGAAAGAAAAAATATCACATTTCCTTCGAATGTATGTTCATAATCTGGATTATTACAAAAATAGAAATTGAAATGATCAGAATAATATTTACTCCAGTTTAAATATGCTCTTACATGTACCTTATTATTGCATGAGTGTGGTTTTGAACAAATTAGTATATCTGAAGGTGATTCATTATCAAAGTTTGTCGCAAATATATCTTTTTGAACTCTTAATCTATTGTCATTATAAGCCACAAATAATTCTTTTTCTTTTGTGTCAATTGTATAATCACTATTAAACCAATTGAATTTTATTGGGTTATAATACTGACCTTTTTTCTTGTTATAATCAGGATAGAGATATATTGACGTGAGATATTTTTTACTAAAAAACCCTTTGTAGTCATAATAAAGTATATATTCCTTGATTGTTGTTCCGGAGGGTATGTGCGTAATTTTAACACTTTGAAGCAGCCGGGTTATTCTTGAAAAAATGCCGTAATTTTTATTAGAAGTAGCAAAATACTTTTTGGGTGTATCTTCTCTATCAAGAGGATTTTGATTATATATGAACTTAATTTCATAGAATACATCCTGCCCTGTCTTGCTATTTCCAGTATATAATATATAATCAGGGTAGAAACTGCCTTCCGCCCTGTCGTTTATATAGTAAAATTCTATATAATTTTTATTGAGGTCTTCAATTCTGGCAAGATACCAGGCTATTGGGGCATTATAATTCTGTAAATAATATCTTGCATCTTCACGATGTCCGTAATAATAAACCAGGCCGTTTTTTTTGTAAACCTTAAAGCCATTCACAATGTTATTTTCAATCGGTACAATTTTTGAAAAGGTTTCTTGTTCTGTCCTGTATTCATTATTATGGGTTTTGATGAGGTAATTGCCATCAATCATTAATTGGTCTATATCGTTGAGCACAACTGAGTTTGTGAAATTATTAAAATAATAAGTGAAAGGCACCCTGGAAATTTTAGATAAACCACTTATTGACCAACCATCACCCATAATTCCATCACCTGCTTGATTATTATAAACAAATTTCAGTTCAGGGGTTAAATCTGCCAAACCTGGAGGGATGTCAATAGGAATACTGTAAACTGCTGCCCCTGTTGATGTTACCATTAGGTTTCCGGGTATGGTTCCTACTCTGCCTCCTGTATTGTTATTGGGTGGCCCGCCAAATTGTCCAATATAAGGCGGAAAAACCATCATGGGATCAATTCGGGCATTAACAAAGTTGTCAGGGTCGGGTTTTGCTGAAAAGCCTCCTAACTCCGGATAATTATTGACCATATTTATATATTCACTGGCAACCATATCCATAGTTTGATTTGGGAGTATAGGTTCATCCAACTCAAAAAATGGTGATACTGACTGCCCGTAAAGTAAAATTACTGAGAATATAGTTATTAATGATAAGTATAATTTCTTCATGGTTTTTAATTTTTATGTAATATCATAGCTTTGCAGAACAATTATTGCTTAATCACTTTCCACGTTTTTTGCTTGTGATTTACAATAATGGTGAGTATGTAAGTTCCGTTTTCATGGTTTCGTATGTCTACATCAGTTACTTGTTTTATTGGCTCTTTTTGAAATACAAGTGAACCCGAAAGCGAATGCAGGTACAATGAAGCTTCAGTATTTATTTCAGTATTACCTAATACTACTTTAAACATTCCGCCATTGGGATTGGGATAAATAGTAATACTTATATTGTTGATCATTTCAGTATATTTGAGAGCAGTAGTATCGGTAAGATCCCAGTTGTTTGCCATCTTTGCACTATCTTCAGGAATATTATCACGGTCTTTAAGCTCAATAATTTGCCGCATTATCCTGTTACCTGAGTCATCGTAAATGAATTCCACAACCTGTGATTTTTGACTATATGCATAGTTCATAAGCATCAGGCTTATAAGCAATAAGCATGTATATTTCAAAGAATATTTCATGTTGGGTTATATTTATTTGTTATACATTTTATTTTTCAACAAAATAATATCTTTATTTTGCCTTTCAATAGCTTTTTGTTGCTCAATAATATATAATGTAAGCTCTTCAATTTTTTTCAGTAGTATCCCATTCATTTTGCCCAGGCCAAAACCGTTTTCGTTTATTTCTTCTGCTGTAGGTACATCAGGCAGGTGTTTGTTTTGTTGAATATAATCTTCAAGTTCATTTAATGTTTTCAGATTATAATCGGGTTCAAACACATAGTCGTACCATTGGCTGGGGTGTTTTACCATTACTTCGTTGGTTAATATACCGTTTCCAACATACAAATCGTAGTTACCTACAAAGTTGGTTGTTCCAATGCCTACTTTGCCGTTATTATAATAAATGTTATTTCCGTTTTGTGCCCACGGACTTGGATTGTAAGTACTGCCATTGAATAACAGTTCGCCATTAAAATTAATACTACCATTTACATCAAGAGTATAAGCAGGATTATTAAGTCCAATACCTACATTTCCCTGGTTAAACAGAAAGTAATTGTCTGTTTTGAATACAAGTCCCTGATTTACTTCGGCGCTTATGCCGTGTGCCTGGTTACCAAGCCATATTTCTGCATTAAAGTCGCTTGTCCAGTTGGTAGGTTCAAGAAATAAATTGGCAGGCTCGTTATCGTCCGAACGGATATGGAGTTTTGCTAACAAAGGATTACTAATCTCACCTGCAATGCCAATGCCTACTTTACCTGTTGAATTATGTCCGGCAGACAAGGGTGATGGACTAACAAAAAGCGTTGGTTTCTTGCTATTGAAACCAATCATCAATGATCGGTAATGATTATTTACAAGTTTGTTATCTTCATTATATCCTTTTCCAATTACCATTGAAAAAGCCGCATTAGCTTCCAAATAGGACCCAATTGTAAATGCCCCTGTATATGATGATAAAACACTTGTTCCAAGAGCATACGTCCTGACATGTAATGCATTGGCATTTTGACCAATTGCAAAAGATAGATCTCCTAATGCATAAGAATTGTATCCCGTTGCAAAAGAATAATTGCCCTCTGCTTTTGAAAAATATCCAAGAGCAGTTGAAGTAATACCACTTGCTTCAGAATTATCTCCCGAAGCAAAAGAATTTGACTCTAAAGCTTTGGTTCCAAATCCTATTGCACTTGAATTGCTTCCAGATGTTTGAGTATTTTCACAATTAACACATTGTCCATAAGTGTTTACGCTATAACATATAATTGTTATAGTTAAAATTACTATCAAATAATTTATATATTTTTTCATAATTTACGATTTTTTAATTTTTAATCCATTTTCCATATTCTAATATTTCCTTTGAGTTTGTTAATCGCCATGTGTAAATACCTGATTTCAAATTAGCGATATTAAGTTCAGTGATAAGGTTATTAATTTTTAAAACCTTAAGTCTCCTTCCATATAAATCAAATAATTCAAAGTTTACAGATTTTAATGCTGTTCTGACAAATAATCTGTCATTTCCAGGATTTGGATAGACTATTGCACTTTGAATCTTTATTTGACTTTCTTCAAGTATTTTTACATACCCGTTTGTATCTAATTTTATTATGATAATATCCCTGTCAAAAACGGTTGCGTTAAAATCCCTGATAGTGCCTATTAATGCTACTCCGCCATCCGGCATAGCAACAATACTAAACATGCTGTAAAAAAGATCTCCACCAAAATACTTCTCATAATAAATATTAAGATTTGTATCAAGCTTAGTAATGTAAAACCAGCTTGGCTCAAACCCCCCAAATGCCTGAAAATTAATTGTACCTCCTATGAAGATAGAATTAGAATAATAAAAATCAATACTGTTTAACCATGCCGGATAAGCATTCGTATCTGGATGGGTTAGTAAAATACTATCTGTTAAAATTAGAGTGGTATCAAAGATTGCAGCCATAATATAGAAACCATCCGTTGTAAAATCAGAAAAAACGCTGCTAACTCCTAATTTGGTTTTTGAGAGTAATTTGGCATGGAAAGGAGTAATAAAATAAAAGGGATAATCTATGATTTGCAAAATGTTGAATTCGTGATCAATTACAACGCGTTCTGAACTTGTTATTTCCGGTGTAACTCCAACAGTATGTAACCAAATTAATGTAGAATCAGGATTGTATGTTATGGAATATATCAATCCGCTTTCTTCCGGTGGGAACAGCTTATAAAGGATACTATCACCCTGTGATGTCAGATGAAAAGCATACATATGCCGTTGCCCGCTCCCTTCAAATGAACCAACAAATATTAAAGAACTATCTTTAAGCTCCATTGCATGACCAAGTAATTCTGTTCCTAATCCCTGGAAATCAGTATGATATTTTCTTAGCCAAATAAGCTCTAAATTCTGATTTACTTTCATTACTATACGAAAAATATCACCTTCATTCTTTACTATCCCCCTTCCCACTATAATTAAATTTCCATCATAAGCTCTTATGATGTTATTATAAGAATATATGGTATCTTTCTGAGAAAGCACAGAGGAACTGCAAGTATCACCTTCTGCACTTACTTTATATAATAAGGGATAATACAACGAATCATTCCAGTTCCAGTATATTGATGTAAAATAAATATTTCCAGAATCATCTACTGTTGAATAACCTCCCACCTCATCTGTTCCTTTATTAATAATGATCTGATAACTGTTTTGTGCCTCAACATTAAATATCAAGAGCAGCATTAATTTACATACTATTATTTGGCGGCTTAACATAATCTTTTTATTAAGGATAGTTGAAAATTATTAATCTACAATGTTTTGAGGCCAAGGTAGCGTGATATTACATACAAGCAATCTTTTACCCACAATGATCTTTAAATTATGCCGTACTCGTTCATTATTCAACCCATAAGGTTCTGCAAATCCATCAATTATTATCTCGTTTAATTTTTTATTAGTTTCATCTTCAAAATCATCAACAAACTGGTTGTAATAAACATAATAAAAATCCATTTCTTCAGCTTCAAGGCACTTGACATCATCATCATCATAAGGCTCAACTTCAGATGTTGCATAATAAACACTATAATCTTTATAATTATCTTCAGGATTATTCTGTCCAATTAATGAATAAAATAAGAAATTATGAGTAACATCAATATTCTTTTCAGAGTTATTTATGAAATAATAATAACAATTAGGAGGAGGATTGTCAGTTTGTTCTTCCTGTACACGGTATTGCAACTGTTCTGCTGCATCAGAAAGTATAGTAGGATCATCACATTTACCAAGATTATCTCCATACATCCAATCAGCCGGTGGGCCAAAGAAAATTATTCCGTTTGCGTTGCCAATCAGTGATGTAATATTTATTCTTGCATTATTATTTTCAATTTCTTCCAAATTCAAGTCAACAACTAAAAGCTTTTTATCATCAAATTCGGTTGAAAGCACATGATTTCTTAGTATTATCTTTATAGAATCAGAAAATACTGCAACATCATTCATACTCAAACTGTCCTCATTGGTAACAATTACATTTATATGATCATTAACCAATATTTTATCAGAAGTCTGGATGTTTGTATAACAATAAGTAAAATTCATAGAAGATTCAATATCAAAAACCGCATCTTCAATGTGTTTGAACTCTCCGCACTTCAACCCCGGATTCTCTATGTAATAGTTGCATTTCTCCTTAAATGCCAAAATGTGTGCTGTCATGGCTTGTGATTCCTCATCAATAAGGGATTTTTGGATGCCTTCGTCAATATGGTTCTTAGTGCAACTGTTTATCATTACTATGGCTCCGGTAAAAATAATTAGCATTGTTGCTAATGCTATAATTTTCATTTTTTTCATAACTCAAAAAATTTAATTAATAAAAAAGATAATTTTATCCTTAATACAAAAAACTAAAATTTGTCACCTGATATTTATATATTAATTCCAAAAACAACTAAAAAGAACCCCTTTTTCGTAATTATTTTAAAATATATTCCAATAAAATCAGTTATAAATTTGTAAATTTGTTCCTGAAATTTTT
>DAOVJU010000417.1 GCA_030632095.1 Chlorobiota bacterium | reverse complement strand
TTTTAAAGATAGTACAGAAGAAGTGCCTGCAACCAGAATGAAACTTTTAAATAATCAGGAGCGGATTGTTGAAATTGCCAAAATGCTTAGTGGAAAAAGCCTCACCAATGCAGCCATTGAAAATGCCAAAGAATTGCTCAGTTTAAATTAAAAAATAACTTCCTCTTAACTATTTCATTAGCATATTTATATATTTGCCCTCGAATTTTTAATATGTGAACAGGTTTCAATTAACTGAATAAAAATAGCCACTAAATAAAGTGGGTTTTTTATATAAAAATATTATTAAAATGTAATATCAATAAAATTTACTTTCTTTTATTACGTTAATAAACCTGTAATTAGAAATTAACGAATGATAAGAATTATATTAATTTCTTTTGTTTTCATTATAATTTATCAGCTTGGTTCAGGCCAGGTTAACGAATGTTCAATTAATAATTCTGCTTTTGGGCCAGGAGAAGAAATTGAATACATTGTATCTTATAATTGGGGAATCATTTGGATAGATGCTGGCGCTGTGGTTTTTAAAACTAAAGAGGCAAAAGTTAATAAGAAGGATGTATTGCACATAATTGGTGCAGGTACAACATTTTCATATTGGGACTGGTTTTTCAAAATGCGGGATATATATCAAACCTGGGTTGACCCTGTTGATCTAAAACCGGTAAAATACAACCGTAATATTGAAGATGGTGGATATTGGATAAAAGTTGATTATGATTTTGACCGTGAAAAAAACCTTGTTTATTCCGAATCAGAAAGAAAAAGGCAAGCATTCAGGAGAGACACTATTAAAATAACATCTTGTACATATGATGTATTGTCAATTATTTATTATGCACGAAATATAAACTACGATAATTACCTGGTTAACGATACAATACCAGTCACTGTAATTATGGATAACGAATTATTTAATATTTATTTCAGATATAAAGGACGGGAAAAAAAGAAAGTAAAAGATTTTGGGACTTTTAATTGTATAAGATTTGGTGTATTCCTGGTTGAAGGAACCTTATTTGAAGAAGGAGAAGGTATGGATGTTTGGATAACAGATGATGCAAACAAGATTCCGGTTTTGATTGAAAGCCCTATTATAGTTGGGTCGATAAAGGCAAGAGTAGTAGGAATAAAAGGCAATAAAAATCCCATTAAATCACTTCGAAAGCAGTGGCGTTTATTTTAATCATTATAAGATCATCGAATTTCTAAAATTATTTATTTCGCACTTAATGCGTGAATTATTCTTCTAACTAATTGATTTAGCGGATCATGTAATCAAAAAGTTACTTATTCCCTTATTTATACTAAAAATAAATTATCACTTATATCCTAAAACCTGACAAAAGTAATAATCTAATTTTATAAACATATTTACATTTGTCGAGCAAAAAAAATGGCTGGTATATGCAGAAGTCAAAATCAATAGAGCATTTGGGAAGTGTGCAGTCAATAATGGGCAATATAATCAAAGTTTCTTTTTTACAGGAATCTGCATGTTCAAGCTGCCATGTAAAAAGTGTATGTTCTGTTCCGGATGGTAAAGATCAGGAAGTTGAGATTATTAATGATTCAGGCAATTTCTCTGTAGGCGAACAAGTTAATTTGGTATTGGAGGAGTCACTGGGAATGAGAGCTTTATTCTTAAGTTATATACTGCCTTTTATTATTGTTGTTTTTGTTCTTGCTATTGCAAGTTCAGTTCTGAAAAATGACTTGCAATCTGGTTTGATTGCACTATCCTGTCTTGTGCCGTATTATTTTATTCTTTTTCTGAACAGGGATAAACTAAAAAATACTTTTTCATTTAAGATTAAAAAACTTGCTTAAATAAATAGTTATATGAGTACAACTGTTATTATAACAATTATTTCGCTTAGTGCAATTGGGATTGTTGCTGCAGTCATTCTTTTTATCATAGCGCGGAAATTTAAGGTATATGAAGATCCAAGGATCGATAAAGTGGAAGAAGCATTACCGGCAGCTAATTGCGGGGGTTGTGGTTATCCTGGATGCAGGAATTTTGCCGAAGTGTGTGTTAAAGCTGATAATCTGTCGGATCTATATTGCCCGGTTGGTGGAAATGATACAATGTCAGTGCTTGCATCAATACTTGGCTTGGATGCAGTGGCACAAGTTAAACAGATTGCTGTTTTAAGATGTAATGGAGCATGTGAACACCGGCCAAATATAAATATTTATGATGGTGCTTATAATTGTACAGTAGCATCAAATCTCTATGGTGGTGATACCGGTTGTGAGTATGGATGCTTAAGTTTAGGTGAATGTGTTGAAGTTTGTGATTTTGATGCATTGTATATGGATGAAAAAACCGGTTTACCGGTTGTTGTAGAAGAGAACTGTACTGCTTGTAATGCATGTGTTGAAGTATGTCCGAAAGATTTATTTGAATTAAGAAAACAAGGGCCTAAAGGGCGAAGGATATATATAGCTTGCAGAAATGAAGATAAAGGAGGAGTAGCTAAAAAGAGTTGTAGTGTTGCATGTATCGGGTGTTCAAAATGTGTTAAAGAATGCCCGCACGATGCAATCACTATTGATAATTTCCTGGCATTTATTCATGATGATAAATGCAAACTTTGCCGAAAGTGTGCCCCGGTATGTCCAACAAACTGTATTCTTGAACTGAACTTTCCTCCTAAAAAGGAAAAACCGGTAAAAAAGGAAATAAATGAAATAAAAAAAGTTGTGACTACTGAAGCAGAAAAAAAAGCTAATGTAGCTCTCAATGATAAAGAAGAGAATATAAATAAAGAAACTTCTGATAATAACTAAAAATTAGGAGGATTAACGTGTTAAAGACTTTTTCAAAAGGTGGGGTGCATCCATCGGAAAACAAGTTTTCAGCTCATAGTTCAATTGAATTATTACCCGTGCCAAAATTGGTTTCAATACCAATAGCACAACATATTGGTGCACCGGCAACACCAGTTGTAAATAAGAATGATAAAGTGAAAGCCGGTCAGGTTATTGCTAAAAGCGCAGGTTTTGTCTCGGCAAATATTCATTCATCAGTGTCGGGTAAAGTTGTTAAAGTAGATAAGATAATTGATAGCAGTGGTTATAAAAAAACCTCTGTTGTAATTGATGTTGATGGAGATGAATGGGTTAAAACTATTGATAGATCGCCTGAATTATTGAAAGAATGCAAGCTTGACCAATCAGAAATAATCAATAGGGTAATGGAAGCAGGAATAGTAGGCCTTGGAGGAGCAACATTTCCTACTCATGTAAAACTTTCAGTTCCAAGAGGTAAAAATGCTGAAGTTCTTATAATAAATGGTGTAGAATGTGAACCATATCTTACAGCTGATCATCGCCTGATGTTAGAAAAAGGTGAAGAAATCTTAGTTGGTACGCAAATATTAATGAAAGCTTTAGGTGTAAATAAAACTTTAATTGGCATTGAAAACAATAAAAAAGATGCAATTAAACATTTATCTGAACTTTCAAAGAATTATACCGGAATTAAAATAAATGCACTCAAGGTGAAATATCCACAAGGTGGTGAAAAGCAACTTGTTGAAGCTCTGATAAAACGCGAAGTCCCATCAGGTGGATTGCCAATTGATGTTGGTGTCGTAGTGCATAATGTTGGAACCGCATTTGCTGTTTACGAAGCAGTTCAAAAAAACAAGCCATTAATTGAAAGGGTTGTTACTGTAACTGGAAAATCGGTAAAAAAGGCTTCAAATTTCATGACCAGAATAGGAACACCTGTTAGTGAATTGATTAATGCTGTTGGTGGAGTACCTGAAAATACAGGAAAAATAGTGAACGGAGGCCCTATGATGGGAAAAGCATTAAAATTACTTGATGTACCAGTATCTAAAGGTACTTCCGGAATTTTATTATTTGAAGAAAATGAGAGTGGGCGTGAAGAAACAAAACCATGCATTAGATGTGCACGATGTGTTTCTGTCTGTCCAATGGGATTAGAGCCATATTTACTTATGACACTCACGCAAAAAAGATTATTTGATAAAGTAGAAGAAGAAAAAATTCTGGATTGCATGGAATGTGGC
>DAOVJU010000170.1 GCA_030632095.1 Chlorobiota bacterium | reverse complement strand
TAATAATAAAAGAAAAGCTGTTGAGGTTTTTTCAAAATATGCCAGAGTATTCATTTCATCAGAAGTTAATTTGCCTGAAGATTTAGAAAAATATAAGTTCCCTCTTCTTCCTGATAAAATGCACGATGCACTGGCTTGTGCTTCTCTTGTCTTTGGAGAAAGTGCTACTATGGCAGCAGAAGCAGCAATTCTTGGAATACCGGCAATATATATTGATAACACAAGTAGACTTTACACTCAGGAGTTAGAAAAAAAATATGGCCTTATATATAATTTTTCAGAATCTGAAGAAGATTGTATGCATGCTATAAATAAAGGTGTTAACATATTATCAGAGGAGAAAACAGAAGAGTTTTTAAAGAGAAAAGAGATAATGCTCAATGATAAAATTGATGTTACAGGGTTTTTAGTTTGGTTCATCGAAAATTACCCTGAAAGTGTCAAAATAATGAAAGAAAGCCCTGATTTTCAATATAAATTTAAATAATTATGAATTCTCGAAAATGGTATCGGATTAAATCCCTTATTCCTGGTTTTACAAGAGAAACAATTATCAATTTAATATTTTTTTTTCGTTCCTTAAATTATGCTGGTTCGAATTGTTATTGTCCTGTTTGCGAAGGAAGTTTTAAAAGTTTTTACAAAAGTAGAACAGGTACTTGTCCCAGGTGTGGTGCAAGTTCAAGGCATAGATTATTTTACTTGTTCCTAAAAAACGAAACCAAATTTTTTGCTGATAATTTAAAAGTTCTTCATTTTGCTCCTGAACATTGCTTTTACAAAAGATTTAAAAAATTACCCAACATAAATTATTTAAGTGCAGACCTAAACTCTCCACGTGCAATGAAAAAAATAGATATAACCAATATTCCTTTTAAAGACCAGAATTTTGATGTCGTAATTTCTAGTCATGTATTAGAACATATTCCTAATGATATTAAGGCAATACAAGAACTATATAGAGTTCAGAACAAAAGTGGTTGGTCAATACATATAGTTCCAATTGATTATAAAAGAGAAATAACATATGAGGATGATAACATAAATACAGTAGAATTAAGAGAAAAGTACTATGGACATCATGATCATAGAAGAATTTATGGGAAAGACTATATTAAAAGATTAAAAAATGTTGGATTTCTAGTAACAGAAAATGATTATTGCACAAATTTTTCTGATAATGAAAAACTAAAATATGGTTTAAGTGAAAGTGATATAATTTATTATTGCAAAAAATAATGCCATTTTTATAAATAGAGAGTAAAAATAAAAATGCGAGATTTCACACTGAGAACTTATAAAGGGCTTTTGAGAACGATAACAAATGCTGGATATTGTTTCCAAACATTAGAGAAATTTGTTCAGCAACCTGCTGCAAAAGTTGTCGTTTTATGGCATGATTCTGATATTTGGCCAAAAAATGATTTGAAAATGGCTCAGACTGAGAACAGCATGAACATTTCGAATACAATAAAAAACCTCAACGGCTGGATAACAGCGACTTGGTAACAAGAGGTTTCTCCCTTGCGGTTGTAATGACACTTTTAGAAGACAACCCCATAACGTTCCTGAAATACAACCATGCCTGAGGAAATCATCAGTTTGGTTATCCGTAGCCAATCAGGTTTTTTTCATTTATAACCACTGTAGAAATCTTAATAATAAATCCCATTTATCAATATAATTTTAAATAATTAAACTATGAAAATATTAATTACAGGAGCATCAAGAGGAATAGGTTTCTTTCTGATGCAGAAGTTTTTATCTGAGAGACAACAAGTTTATGGAACCTATAATACGACAAATCCTTCAGTAGAATTTAAGAAGCATTTAAGTAAGGTTGATATTTCTGATCATGAACAGGTTGTCAACTGGGTTAATTCAATTGTTAGTGCAAATGATGAAATAATTGTAGTGAATTGTGCCGGAAACAATTATAATGCAGTGGCGCATAAAGCGGATATCCAAAAATGGAAAAAGGTTATTGATGTTAATCTTGTAGGATCATTTAATATGATCAATGCTGTTTTACCATATATGAGAGAAAAGGCTTATGGCAGAATTATTAATTTCTCATCCATTGTAGCGCAAAAAGGTATTCCTGGTACAAGTGCTTATGCTGCATCAAAAGCTGCTTTATGGGGCATGACGAAAAGCATTGCTGCTGAAAACGCAAGAAAGGGAATCACTATAAATAATTTAAATCTGGGCTATTTTGATATTGGTATGATTACAGAAGTACCTGAAGATATTTTGACCCACATTAAGAAAACAATTCCTGTTCAGGAACTCGGCAATCCTGAGAATATATTTAATGCCGTCAAATTCATTATCCATGCTGATTACTTAACAGGTACTTCACTTGATATAAATGGAGGCTTGTTTTAGTAAATATTAAATTTCACAATCAATTTGCTCCCTTTAGGGTTTGGGGCAAACAAATTGATTTTCAATAAATAACATTTTATTTAGGTAAATATGTGGACATTCATTTAATACACATTAGCTAATGAAAGATTATCTTGAACTTAAAAAGCATAGCTTGCCCAATCATGAGGAAAGGCCTTTTTTTAAAGCCTTGAAACTTACAGCTAAAGAACATGGCTATAAAGGCTTCATGGCCAGGCCCAGGTTTTTATTCAGAAGATCGTTGGATTATTTTCTCCAGTTTATTTCCCGAATAGTACCATATAGTGGTACTCGTGTAAAATTGCATCGTTGGAGAGGAGTGAAAATTGGTAAAAAAGTACATATCGGCCCTATGGTTACAATTGATGATGTATATCCTAATTTTGTTATTATTGAAGATGGTGTTTCTGTTGCAGGCCAAAATTTTATTTTAACTCATAATAAACCTCTAGAATATCACAAACATCTGTCAGAGGCTTTTCTTGCTCCTGTTACAATTAAAAAAAATGCATGGATTGCTATTGGAGTGATTATATTACCAGGTGTAACAATAGGGGAAGGAGCTATTGTTGCCTCAGGTGCCGTTGTGGCCAAAGATGTTCCTCCTAATACCCTTGTGGGAGGTATTCCTGCCAAAGTAATTAAAGAATTTGAAATGAAAGATGGTGTGCCGGTTGGATTTAAAAAGTTATGATATTTGATGAGTTTGGATTTTACATACAATAAATACACTGAAATAATAGAAGCTATTTCAAAGTCTGATTATGAAGTTATTACTATTAGGGATTATATTCAATTAACTGATAGGCCTCATAAATTTATAATCATTCGTCATGATGTGGATCTAAATCCATACGAGCAAGTCAAATTTGCTGAATTAGAGAATAACTATGGAATTAAAACCTCATATTATTTCCGCTACATTGAAAAAGTATATAAAGAGGAAATAATAAACAAAGTCTTTGCACTTGGACATGAAATAGGCTATCATTATGAGGTTTTTACAAAAACTAAGGGTGATCCGGTAAAAGCAATCGAACTATTCAGTGAAGAGCTTAAAAATTTTACTGATAATTGGGAATCAAAAACTGTCTGCCCGCATGGAGGCTCTTTTGTTGATAATACAGATGGATATTCCATTAAAAACATGATAAAACTAATTCCAAAAATCTTTTCCGGTAAAACTATTTTTTCAAAATATGTAAATTTTGACTTGTGGGATAAACATTCCTTCAAAGATTTCGGAATACTTGGTGATGCTTATCGTTCAATTGATTTTTCAGATATATTATATCTTTCAGATACCGGTAGAAGTTGGGATAAGAAGTATAAAAGATTAGATAAAGTGGATTCACTGATAAATCCAAAATTCAATATAAAATCCACTGATGAAATCCTAAAAATTATTAAAAATCACGAAACAGATAAAATTTACCTCTTAGTTCACTTTGAACAGTGGAAAGACAATTTTAAAGATTGGATTTTATGGTACATAGCACAAATCATTAGAAGAAACGGTAAAAAGATTATCTTCAGGAAAAAATGATACTTTGTTTACTTTATGTCTTTGGACTTTATGGAAAAAAATAGAAATAGCTTGAAATAATAAAAATCAGTTTTGTCTAGTCCTAAAAGGGAGCCTGATTTTCAGCTACTTCTCCCGTTTGGGTTTGGGGTTAAAAGTAGCTGAAAATTAAATCCCAACCTTTTTATAGCAATCAACCCTGACAGTGGTTTATTAATTGCTTCGTAATGAGAAAATTAGTTTTGGCTTTTCATCAAAACAAACCCTGTCAGTGGTTTTTATATATCTTATACAAAACTAGAAATATAATAATCATTGAAGAAATATTGCCTTATTACGAATGATGTAGAAACAACTTCACTTTGGAATCATTGTTTAAGTGATAAAACCGGTGAAATTGTAATGAAAGAAGGGATGCCATTGCTTCTGGAAGCTTACCAAAAGTATAATATTAAGGCAACATTTTTTTTCACAGGATATATTGCAAAAAGATTTCCGGATATAGTAAAGATGATATTACCTTATGGGCATGAAGTCGGATGTCATGGTTTGGTACATGATTCGGATAAAGCTTTTGATGTATTATCGTATAAAGATCAGGTGGAGCACTTAAATCAATCGAAAGATATTCTTGAAACGATTTGCAATAAGGAAGTCATATCATTTAGAGCCCCCGCTTTACGGGTAAATAATGAAACCCCAAAAGCTCTTATGGATACAGGATTCAAAATTGATAGTTCAGTTGCCCCTCAACGGATAGATATGTTCTTATCTTTTGGTTCGTTGAAAAAATTGAAATGGCTCATAGCTCCCCGGACACCATATTTTACTGATCCTGAAAACCTGGCAAAAAAAGGAAAAGGTAGTATTTTTGAGGTTCCGGTTTCTTCCTTTTTATTACCATATTCGGGAACCATAATGAGAATTTCACCTTTATTGATAAAAATGGTGAGAGCTGAATTGAATTTGGAAGCATTAATAACAAAACGGCCGGTTTTGTTTTTAATACACCCAAATGAGCTTATCAATGAAGAAATAGAAATAATGAATGTAAACAGAAGAGCCAAAAATTACTTTGCTTACATACTCGGAGATAAGCTTAGGTATCATTTAAAGCTGAAAAACCTGGGGAAAAAGGCCGTACCCCTACTCTATGACCAACTTGAATATTTACATAAACGAAATTACGAATTCATAACAATAAAAGATTATTATAAAAAATTAATAAATAATGAAGCAATTCGTCAGGAAAGCTAAAATAATTGGAACGGGGTCGTATGTGCCTGAAAAGATCTATACAAATAAATATCTTGAAACCCTTGTTGATACAAATGATGAATGGATACAAAAAAATTTGGGGATCAAAGAACGTAGAATTGCAAGTGACAAGGAAGCTACAAGTGATCTGGCCTGGAGAGCTGGTTACAATGCAATTCTGGATGCCGGCTTAACCAAAGATGATATTGATTTGATAATTATTGCTACAGCCACACCTGACCGGTTGGCACCTTCAACAGCAGCTATTGTACAAGATAAATTACAGGCCTATAATTCAGTTGCATTTGATATTGCAGCAGTTTGTTCGGGGTTTTTATATGGCATGTCTGTCGCTTCTCAGTTTATTGCCAGTGGTGTATATGATAATGTTCTGGTAATAGGTGCTGATACATTTTCAAGAATTACTGACTGGAAAAGACGGGATTGTGTGTTTTTTGGAGATGGTGCAGGCGCAACAGTTCTTTCCAGTGCAAATGTCAACGAAGGATTTATTGCATTCCGTCTCTACACTGATGGTCGTGGAAAGTGGAATTATACCGTTCCCGCAGGTGGTTCAGAAATGCCATGTACTCAGGAAACTGTTAATAATAGATTACATTATTTTCAAATGGATGGTCGGGCAGTTTATGAAACAGGTACAAAAGTATTACCAAAAGCAATTTTTCAGGTCTTGAGTGACACTGGATTAAAGATTGAAGATATCGATCTCATGATCCCTCATCAACCAAGCATAGCTATTTTAAAGGAAACCGCCAGAATTATTAATTTACCATTTGAAAAAGTAATGACCAATATGGAAAAATATGCCAACACATCAGGAGGTACAATCCCTCTGATTTTGGATGAGGTTAAAAAAGCAGGGAAAATTAAATCCGGTAGCAATATACTTTTTGCAGCAGTTGGTAGTGGTTGGACATACGGCGCAGCAATAATAAAATGGTCAATGTGTAAATGAAATGATTGACTCGTCCTAAAAAAGTTTACTCTCAAAACTTATAACAAACTAACTACAAGCCTGCAACCTCAGGCTTATTTTTTTCAGACATTTCGGGAATATATACAAAACCCCAAAGAAAACTCAATTATCCTCCGCCACGATGTAGACAAACAACCACAAAACTCTTTAATATTTGCACAAATACAGCATGAATTAGGGATAAGGGGAAGCTATTATTTTCGAATTGTTCCGCAAAGTTTTAATCCAAAGATAATTGAACAAATTGCTAAGTTGGGGCATGAGATTGGATATCACTACGAAACTTTTGATGAAGCAGTCAAAAGTTCCGGGTTTCAGGTTTCAGGTTTCAAGTCAACAGAAGAATTTGAAATAGAAATAGCCAAAATTGCTATTGAGCTGTTTGAAGAGCATTTAGAAAAATTAAGAAAATATTATCCTGTAAAAACTATATGCATGCACGGCAGTCCGCTGTCAAAATACGATAATAAACTGTTATGGAAATACTATAATTACAAAGATTATGGAATAATTGGAGAGCCCTATTTTGATATAGATTTTAATGAGATTTTTTACTTAACAGATACCGGGAGGAGATGGGATGGAGATCGCGTAAGCATTCGTGACAAGGTTAACCGATCACCGATCACCGATTACCAATCACAAGATAATTGGCCAACTTATCACTCTACCAGCCAAATAACAGAAGCAATTGAAAGTGGCACTTTCCCCTCAAAAGCCATGATAACCTTTCATCCTCAGCGTTGGACAGATAAGCCGGTTCCATGGATGAAAGAACTTTTGTTGCAGAATGTGAAGAATGTTATTAAAAAAATACTTATTAGAAGCAGAACATAGCGGTAATAAAAAGCTTTTGGCTTAAAACAAAAAGCAAGGAACATTAACCCGCTTTATTCATACAAAAGCGAAGCGAACTCAGAGCGAAGCGATCACGTAAGTAATTGGATGAATGTGTGATGGATGGTGGGAAGCAAAGCGAGAAATCCCGATTTAGTAATAC
>DAOVJU010000043.1 GCA_030632095.1 Chlorobiota bacterium | reverse complement strand
GAATTTATTCCAAAAATTAGTATTAATACAGTTAGTAAGAATAATGATCTCATAAGTTTTGTTTTCATAATGAGTTTATTTTGGTTAGTTTAGTTAGTTCTTGATTATAATTTATTCCTCAATAGTTAAAAAATTGAATTTCAATAGCTGAAATTCATGCAAAGAAACTTAACTTATTCAATATATAAAATGATAATAATCATATTTGAAAATTAAAGATTTATATTTTATTTAGAAATTTAGGTATCAATTCCCAAAACTTCTCATAAGGGATAAGTTCAAAAACATCAAAAAAATCTTGCTCGGTTTCATTATATTTAGCAAGTAGTTTATCTTTTCGATAAGACATTTCTTCTTTTTCAAATCCAACAGCGGCAATTTTACCCAGTGCTTTGAAGAAACTTATTGTGCGAAGGCTATTTAGTTCTTTTAAATAACGGTGATAATACATTAATAAGTTGTTGCCTTCATTGTCAATTTCCCTCATGTTTTCTTTAGCCATAAGCAGTAATCGAATAATTAGAAACTGAATGTTATATCCATATTTATCCTTTGAAGATTTCTTAGTCCTGTTTAAAAATAACTTCAGGCTAAACTCATTTTCATACGATGGCAGGTATTTAAAACCATCAGTTTGATCAATTGAATAATAAATGAAAAATAAATATGCTTCACGTATCGCCCAGGCTGATTTGTCGTAAGGATCAAGAAATTCATATTGTGGAACTTTATATATTTCCGCCAGTATTTCACCTGCATCAAGGTATTGTTCCTTTTTAATTTTAATATCAAATAAAAGCTGCTGAACCAGAAATTTATTAAATGCGCGGTAATCACAATAATGCATACATTCCCGGATATATTCTTCCGCTTTATCCAATTGCCTGATGTTCCTATAGTATGATGCATATGCACAATTAATGTCAAGTAAAAGGCTTTTGCTTTTAATAAAGCTAAATTCTTCAATAAGTTTTTTAAGATTGTTTATATTTTCGAATACTTCATTAAAATAATTTTGCTGATCATATTTTATGATATTTATTTTATAGTAAAACAATTGTAAAAAAGGACTATCGTAGTCATGTAACCATTTTCTTAATATTTCTGAGTAATGGTATGCTTCGAAAACAAATTCAGGAATCTTTGCGATTGTATATTTTGTTTTGCTGTATAAAATTTCCCACATACCTTTTGCTTCATTAAAATAGCGCTGGTATTTCGTTAATTTTTTAACTTTTTCATTATATTGTTCAGTTTCAACAGGAAATCCTTTAAGCGAGTATAATGACCGGAATTTTTTAGCAACTGCAAGCTGTAAATCAATAAGAAAATATTTTTCAGCAGTTTGTTCAACTTTTGCTATAGTTTTGGTGGGATTATGGTATACATTTTCTAATAAAAGTTTTTCTATAATATTTAACTCCTTCTCAACTACAAACTGAATATTGGAATAATTATCCTCAAACTCCTCTACGTAGTCCAATAGAAATATCAGATCAGAAAGCTTTTGTACAAGGTTTCGTTTAAGCATTAAATACTTCTTGTCAGCTTTGTCAGAACTGTATATTATTTGGGCTGCTTCTTCATCGGTTTTAACATTTTCTTTTATTACCAGATCATATAATCTCCTGAGTTTTGATTTTATCGGTAAAAATGAATCAAACTCACCGGGTTTCTTTTTAGATAAAATATAGGCAAACTCATTTATCAAATCCATTCCTTTTATCTTTAAAGTTTTCTGATTAATTACAGTTTTTGATAAATTTAATGTTAACAATACATTAAATCTTTTTAAAAATACATAAAATAGGATTTTACTAAAAGCATTATTCTGTAAAAAATGCATTTCGGCAGCAGATTTTGACATTTAAAAATAAACTAGCTATAAGTTGCATATATTCAGCCACTTGAAAACGTCGTTTATTGCATGCATATTGACATTAAGTACCTTATGTTGTTTTTCACATTCAAATAGATTAAAAATTAGATGTATAATTAGTGTGTCTAAGAAAACGGGTGAGTTTGAGTATTTCCATCGCTTGCCCCTTAATCCCCTATAAGGGAGCCTCCTCACGCTTAGTGGGTTGATCCCTTCCGATAGCTATCGGAAAGGGAATAAAAGGCATCGCCTCCGGCAAGCCTTTGGCGACCAAGGGCGTGTGTAAGCAAAAAAAAAGACTAGTTTTCTTAGACACACTAATTAGGAATTCTGACTTTACCTAACCGGCCTTATTGTAATTGATATCCAGACAATTTGATATTAATTTAGTGAGCAATTGAATATTAACCAATTTTAACTTGCCATGAAAGCTTTAAAAAATTTCCTTGAATGTTCATTTTCTTTGCTTTTTTTCTTGTTGATAATACAAAATTCGTATTCTCAAACTCCTCCACCGGATTTAAATGGTGAGGCTTTAAAAACCTGGCTAAAACAAAATTTTTATGATGGTAATCATACACAATTAGGTTATGATAATGCCCGAATGCGAATGTATAACTACATCGATAACCATAATAATACTTTAACCGGTGTTTATTCTGGTTTAGAGGTGAATTGGACTTATGGTGGAACAGGAACAAATCCTGCACCTTTAAATTGTGAGCATACGGTTCCTCAAAGCTTTTTTGATTATTCAGAACCAATGAAGTCTGATATTCACCATCTTTTCCCAACATATCTGAATTGGAACAGTACAAGATCAAATTATCCTTTTGCTGAAATTGATGATAATATTACGGCAAAATGGATGTATTTAGATCAGTCTCAAACAACAATACCAACAAGCAATATTGAATTATATAGTGAATATGCGAATTCTACTTTTGAACCACGTGAAGATCACAAAGGTGATTGTGCAAGATCTATTTTTTATTTTTATACCATGTATCCTACTCAAGCTGGTGATATAAATAGTGTTGGTGATATTAATACTTTATATCAGTGGCATTTAGATGATCCGGTTAGTGCTAAGGAAACGCAACGAAATAGTGATATTCAAACATACCAGGGAGATTTAAATCCTTATGTTGATCAACCTGATCTTGTTGCCAGGGCATGGGAATTCATACCTGACCCAACTGTCCCTGCAGCTCCTGTACTAGCCTTGAATGCAACTGTTTCTTCATTGGATTTAGGCTGGAATAATGTAGCAAATGAGGATGGATACAGAATTTATCGTTCTGATGATGGAACAAACTATTCTCTGTTAGCGGGTTTAGCAGCAAATTCAATAAGTTACCAGGATTTTAGTGTTTCATTGGGAATTATGTATTCGTATTACATAATTGCTTATAATGCAGAAGGTAACAGTAACAGCAGCAATATTATAAGCGGACAATTAAATGATGGTTCAGAAACAGCCAGTGATTTATTATTCTCTGAATATATTGAAGGTTCGTCTTATAATAAAGCACTTGAAATTGCAAACTTTACCGGTGCATCAGTTGACCTTTCAAATTATTCAATATTTAAACAAACCAATGGAGCAGGAGATTGGGCTAGCGAACTGGCACTTAGCGGATCCCTGGCACATGGGGATGTATATGTGGTAGCACATTCTTCAGCAGGAGCAGCTATCCAGGCTGTTGCTGATTTATCAACCGGTTCTCAAGCTGTAACTTTTAACGGGAATGATGCACTTGCCTTGTTTAAAAGTGGGGTATTAATTGATGAAATAGGTTATTTTAACAGCAGTGCTAATTACGCGATTGATGTTACCATGGTACGAAAATCTTCAGTAACATCACCAAATACAACTTATACAACAAGCGAATGGGATGTTTATGGCCAGGATACTTTTACTTATCTTGGAAGCCATACAATGGATTTAGGAACACCTGATACCGAAGCTCCAAGCATACCTACAGGTTTATTAGCATCAACAGTAACAGAAACTAGTTTTACATTAAGCTGGAATTCATCAACAGATAATGTTGCTGTTACCGGATATGATGTTTTCAAGGATGGTGTTTTTTATGCTTCTACAAGTTTAACTTCATATAATATTAACGGATTATCAGCAGGCACAAGCTATGCAATGACAATAAAAGCCAAAGATGCAGCAGGAAATATATCTGCTGCAAGTACTGCTTTGAATGTTACAACTATAGCACCTGATACAGAAGCTCCAAGTATACCAACCGGATTGTTAGCATCTGTAATTACAGAAACTACTTTTACATTAAACTGGAATACTTCTTCAGACAATGTAGGAGTAATTGGATATGATATATATAAAAATGGAACATTTTATGGTTCTGCTACATCAACATCACTAAATATTACAGGATTGTCTGCATGGACGTCTTATGATATGACTGTGAAAGCAAAAGACGAAGCTGGAAACATTTCCGCTGCAAGTTCAATATTAGTTGTTCAAACCATTGATACTCATGCACCTTCAATGCCAGATGGTTTAGTTGCATCGAACATTACAGAAACCACTTTTACATTAGACTGGAATGCATCAACAGATAATGTTGCAGTTACAGGGTATGATGTATATAAAGATGGTTCTTTCCTTGGATCAAGTACAGTTACCACTTATGATATTACCGGCCTATCAGCAGGAATTACATATGATATGACGATAATAGCTAAAGATGAAGCAAATAACTCATCAGTTGAAAGTGCTTCATTATTTGTAACAACTAATGAAGATAATCCAGATCCAGGGCCAGCAAGTGATCTTATTATTTCAGAATACATTGAAGGTTCTTCATATAACAAGGCTCTTGAAATTGCTAACTTTACAGGTGCATCAGTAGATCTTTCAAATTATTCTATATTTAAACAAACAAATGGAGCAGGAGATTGGGTTAACGAATTAGTACTTAGTGGAACCCTGGCACATGGAGATGTTTATGTAGTGGCTAATTCTTTAGCAGGACCAGAAATACAGGCAGTTGCTGATTTATTAACAGGCTCGCTGGCTTTAACATTTAATGGAAACGATCCTGTAGCTTTATTTAAAAGCGGTCAATTAATAGATATAATTGGAATTTTTAATGCTACATCTAATTTTGCTAAAGATAAAACTCTGGTAAGAGTTGCTACCATAAATTCACCAAATTCATCTTATACAACAAGTGAATGGGATTCTTATGGGAAAAATACATTTACATATTTAGGAACTCATACTATGGAAGCAGGAATACCAGATACTAAAGCTCCAGGTATTCCTGCCGGTTTATTAGCATCAACTGTAACAGAATCAAGTTTTACTTTAAGCTGGAATGCATCTACGGATAATGTTGCTGTTACTGGATATGATGTTTTTAAAGACGGTGTTTTTTATGCTTCTACAAGCTTAACTTCATGTAATGTAACAGGATTGACTACAAGTACAATGTATTCGATGACTGTTAAAGCTAAAGATGAAGCCGGAAATATATCCGCTGCAAGTACTGCTTTGGATGTTACCACAACAGCACCAGATACTGAAGCACCAACTACGCCAGATGGTTTAGTTGCTTCAAACATTACAGAAACATCGTTCACTCTTGAATGGAATGCATCAACTGATAATGTTTCAGTTACTGGATATGATGTATATAAGGATGGTTCTTTCCTTGGATCAAGTACAGTTACCACATATGATGTTACCGGTTTATCAGCAGCTATTACATATGATATGACGATAATTGCTAAGGATGCTGCTAATAATTCATCAGCAGAAAGTGCTTCATTATTTGTTACAACAAATGAAAACAATCCGGGACCGGTTGAATTACTATATACCGATTTTGAAGGTAGTTTTGGTGTATGGACAGACGGTGGTAGGGACTGTTTGCTTTATAAGCGAGGAACCTATGCAACTCAAGGTTCTTATGCCGGAAATATACAGGATAATTCAGGTATTTCATCATCATTCTATTTAACAAACGGACTTGATTTACATACGGATGGCTATACTGAACTGACTATCGATTTTAATTTTATTCCGGTAAGCATGGAAACAGGAGAAGATTTCTTTGTAGAATTCTTTGATGGAACAGATTGGAATATTTTAGTTTCATTAGCCAGTGGATCCGATTTTGATAATAATAATACATATGCTGTTAGTATTCCTGTATATGAGACTGATTATACATTTGCAAGTAATGCAAACCTGCGTTTCAGATGCGATGCAAGCGATGATAAAGATGATATCTTTATAGATGAAATAAGAGTTACAGCATCAGCGGAAACATTAAAACTTGCTGATAATGGTGGGTTTTCGATAAAATCACTGGGTAAATCTGTAACTCCATCAATAGAAGATCTTGAGTTAGCATTTAATGTATATCCAAGCCCGGCGGATAACTATACTACTATCAATTTAGATTTTGAAGAAGATTTAGGTGAAGTGGAAATAAATATATTTGATATGCAAGGAAGAGTAGTTTATAAAGAAATCCAGCATATATTCAGTACTTCTATACAACAAGAACTGGATATTTCACAATTAGATAAGGGAATATATTTAGTTATGGTTAGCAATGCTCAATTTAAGATAAGTAAAAAACTTATTGTACATTAACAACCGGATTTATGAGAAGAGAAAAGCCCTGAAGAAATTCGGGGCTTTTTTATTTGTATTTCTTTTCTTTTTATAAAAAGCTATTTTTTATCAATGAGTTTGTGGATTTCTCTTATTTCCTCAAGAATTTGTTTTAAAATGTTATCATCGGAGATCTTAGCTGGTTCACTGGTTGTTAATGCTTCCGAAGCAGGATGTAAAACTTTTATCTTATCTCTAAGTTCAATTATGAGATCATCAAAATCAAGAATCCCTGATAAACTTCCTTCATATCCTGTTGCGTGATGCGACTGTCCGGCAGTTTGTATTTTTATAGATCCTATTCCAAGGATTCGGTCATATGGCCCTCTTTTGAGTGCAAAATCAGTAACTGCCCGGTACGGTATATTCTGCTGTGTTTTGATTATAATTCCTTTACAAATAGTAATTCGTTCATCACCAATATGATAGCTAAGCATTCTTATCCAAAGTTGAACGAGTGGAAATACAATGATCCATAATATAAGGCTCAATCCTAAACAGACCAGCCAAATAATATTAGCTGCCTGGGGATCTCCTTCAGCAAGGTGAATAATTAGATTGATAATTGCTGCTGATATTATCAGTGTAGCAAAAACGGTTAGATGAATCCAACGACTGGCTATAAAGAATTTCCTGTCAGGTTTAAGTGATTTTTCCATAGTTTCTATTGTTAGTTATTATATTGTATTAGTAACACAAGAATTGAATTTATTACATTTTATCTTGTTTTACAAGAATATAGGTTGAATCGTCTAAATTAATATCTTTCTGAATATCAAACAATATTGTTTTTATTTCATCAGGATTTTCCATTTGGAATATTTGCATGTAGTTATCCAGATCATTATGCATAAGTGGATAAAAACCATCAGTACATAATAAGAAATTATTTTCTTTTCCAACATTAAATATTTCACAATCGGCCAATGTTAAAGATTCCATTCCCAGGCATCGGGTAATTAAATGAGCAAACATAGAAATATTATCATCTACTGTGATTTGCTGAATTTTTTTATCATTAATCGTATAGATTCTTGAGTCTCCAATACTGAAATACTTAACAATATTAAGTTTATCAGACAGAAAAATACCTGCAATAGTTGTCAGCCCGTCAATGTTTTGTTTCACGGTTTCAATATGTGCATGAAAAATTAATTTATCCAGGTTATTTCCTTCTGAATCAAGATAATTAGAATGATTTTCAAAAATATATTGCTTATATATGTCAATAAATTTAAAGCTGAATGCATGCGAACTCAATCCATCAAATATGATATACAGATTATACGAATCACTTTCAATGACCATTATGCCATCTTGATTTTTTTCCCGTTGATGACCCTGAATGGAGTTGCATGTATAGCTGATCTTTTTCAACATATTTATTTTGTATATTTTTACAATCAAAATTACGAATAAATATATTCGGATTTCTACTTATTATAAATAAACATGAAAGAAAACAAAATAGACTTTTTAGCGTTAACGAAATTACGTCAAAGCGATAGAGCTTATCTTGATAAACCGGTTGAAAAGGAAAAATTAATGAAGTGTTTGGAAGCAGCCCGTTTAGCTCCTTCTGCTTGTAATTCCCAGCCCTGGACTTTTATAGTTGTTAACGATGTTGATTTAAAGAATAAAGTAGCAGAAGCAACTGCAAATGCATTATTACCTTTAAATCATTTTACAAAACAGGCGCCCATACACGTTGTTATTGTTCAGGAATTACCAAAGCTTATAACTCTGGTTGGTAGTGCAATAAAAGATAAAGAATATCCATTAATTGATATCGGTATAGCAGCTGAACATTTTTGTTTACAAGCAGCATCAGAAGGACTGGGATCTTGTATTTTAGGATGGTTCAATGAAAAAAGGATAAAGCAACTATTAAATATTCCTGCAAACAAAAGACCTTTGCTAATTATTACTTTAGGATATCCTGCCAAACCAACCAGGGAGAAGAAACGAAAGGAATTAGAAAAAATTATCCGATTCAACAGATATTAATAAATTATAAGATTCAAGTATATTTCTCGTTTTAATGTTATAAATTAGATTTTAAAAATATTCCAATGGAAAAAAGAAATATATTATTAATACTTATTGCAATAATATGCATTGCATCAGAATGTAACGAAAAATACATCCATTTTGAAAATCCTGTACCGGAAAATATCAATAATGTTTCTTCATTTCATACAAATTTCCAGGGCAATTACTATAGAGTTTCAAAGAATTTTGAAGAATTTTTACAGGCAGACAGTGTTTACCTGATAATAAAAGATAAAATCATTATTCAGGAAAACGTATTAATTGAAAAATTTGCCAAAGCAGATTTTGATACAATGAAAAACCTGGAAATAAGAGGGGATTTAATTTATGATCTGGAAAACAATGATGCAACTGGCTATCCATTTTTTATTGAAAATGATTCACTTGTGGTTAAATACAAAATGACTGATACCATTTTTTATCTTGGTGACAATAATCCAGCAAGGTTTTATAAAAAATCATTATTCCTCAATAAAAAAATAAATCAGTATTATGAGGTAAGTAAAATGAAAGTCGACGGTAAAAATGAACTACTTTATTACGATCATATTCAAGATTCATTAGATACAAAAATACTTCAGAAAATTACGACTCTACAGGAAGTAAAGTCAGGAAGCGATAGTTCCGGAAATGACAAGATTGAAGGATACATCGTAAATCTTTCAAAAAAGGAATTAAAAAAATTCCTCAAAATGGGAGGTTTTACAAAGAATGAAACCTATAAAAAAATGAACTAATCATAAGTCATTTTTAATTTAGAATATCTTTTTAATTGAAAAGTAGAATATTTCTTGTTAAATTCATTCTAACATTATTATTTCTAACTTGTGTCATGTCAAGAATCGAGTTACAAATGCCATCGCTGCCCCTAGCCCCTGAAGGGGAAATCCAACCCACACGGGATGATCCTTTTAGGGAATATAAGGGTGAGGATAAGCATTTTATTACCCATAATTTCATACTTGTCTTATCACCAGAAATAAGTGGCTTTTAATATAAATGATAAAAGTTTTAAACACCGAAAGAATACCAATAAAGCTTTGGCTTAAAGACATTGAGGAAGGAGCACTAAAGCAGGCAAAAAATGTTGCAAATCTTCCCTTTGCTTTTAAGCATGTTGCTATTATGCCCGATTGTCATGAAGGATACGGAATGCCTATTGGTGGAGTTTTAGCTGCAAAAAATGCAATAATTCCCAATGCAGTTGGTGTAGATATAGGCTGTGGGATGTGTGCTGTTAAAACTTCACTTACTGAAGTTTCAAGGAAAACTTTAGTAAATATATTAAGTGATGTGAGAACCCTAATACCTGTTGGATTTAAGCATCATAAAAGAAAACAGGATATTTCAACAATGCCGGATAATAATGATATAGCAGAAGGAGGAATTATTGAACAGGAATTTGAAAATGCCCGTGACCAGGTTGGAACTTTAGGTGGAGGAAATCATTTTATTGAAATACAAAAAGGTTCCGATGGACATATCTGGATCATGGTACATTCAGGCAGCAGGAATATTGGATTAAAAGTAGCGGAACATTATAATAGAATCGCAAAAAGCATAAATGAAAAATGGCTTTCAAAAAAGGATCGATCAAAAGATTTAGCTCATTTACCTATTGACACCCGGGAAGCAAAAGATTATTTTAAGGAAATGAAATACTGTATCGACTTTGCCTTTTCAAACAGGAAGCTTATGATGCAAAATATAAAATCAGTGTTTTACGATCATTTTGGTACAAAATTTAATGAATTGCAGTTTGTTAATATTGCGCATAATTATGCAGTTTGGGAGAACCATTTTAATACTGATGTTATTGTGCATCGAAAAGGGGCAACAAGTGCAAAAACTGGAGAGATTGGTATAATTCCGGGTTCACAGGGAACAAAAAGTTATATCGTACAAGGAAAAGGAAACCCTGAAAGTTTTATGAGTTGTTCACATGGAGCAGGAAGGATTTTAAGTAGAAAACAGGCAAAAAAAACACTTGATTTAAAAGCTGAAAAAACTAAATTGGAAAAACATGGAATACTTCACTCCATAAGAACTGAAAAAGATCTAGATGAAGCTCCGGGAGCCTATAAAAATATTGATATTGTAATGGCAAATCAAAAAGATTTGGTGGATATTTTGGTTGAATTAACTCCGATGGCAGTGATAAAGGGATGAATTTTACAAACACCTCACCTGAATCCTACTCCCTAAACAATACCTGAAACTTTTATTATTAAGAATAATTATTTTAATTTTAACAGATGTTATTATAACTGGAAGGGTTATATTTAAAAACCTTGCATATTTATATAACATATTAATATTTGGTAAATTACCATTAAGTACTTGTAAATTATAGATCATATACGAAATTTACTAATGCACATTGCTAGGATTTTCATAATATGAAAAAAATTAGTTTCATATTAATATTAGTAACTATCATCATAATAGATAAAACTGCATTTACTCAAGATGTACAATTTTCGCAGTTTTATGCTACACCATTATACTTAAGCCCTTCTTTTGCAGGATCTGCCAATGGCAGCCGCCTTACAATGAATTATCGTAATCAATGGCCTCAACTTGGCACCCTGATTACATCTTCTTTTTCTTTTGACCATAATTTCAAAGATTGGAATACAGGTCTGGGAATTTTGGTTGTTGCCGACCAGGCTGGCGATGGTAAAATAGGAACAATTAATACCGGTATAATTTATTCTTATGATATAAAAATAAATCCCAAGATGCACATGAGGCCAGGTATAAATTTTCAATTCGCACAAGCCGGGGTTGATTTTTCTGAACTGTACGACGTAACAAATATAAACTCAAGTGGAAGTATTACAGGTTTTTCTTCTTACGAAACTATGGGAAAAAGCAACTATTTTGACTTATCATTTTCTACTATTATATATACCAAAGATTATTGGGGCGGCTTAACAATAGACCACCTTTTCAGGCCTGCTCCTTCATTGCTTAAAGTTGACCAGGCCGATACACGCATACCACTAAGGTTTTCCCTTTATGGTGGCACAAAATATATTATTAAAAAAAGCAAGAAAAAAGGTACTGAAGAAAGTATTTCAGGGGTTCTGTTGTTTACAAAACAAAGTACTAGCAATCAGTTCAATATTGGTGTTTATTGGAATTACACCCCTGTGGTTATAGGTGCTTTTTACAGAGGTATCCCGGTTTTAAAAAATAACCTTGGCGGACATGATGCCTTAATCATCTTGGCGGGCTGGAAAATTGAGAATATCAAGATCAGTTATAGTTATGACTATACCGTTTCAGACCTTGCCGGCATAAGTGGCGGGGCACATGAAGTTTCAATAATTTATTTATTTAACTCAATAAGAGTACAAAAAAAGAAAAGATGGAAGGCGGTACCTTGTCCTGATTACATAAACTAATAGCAGAGATTAATTTCTTAATTTCTATTGAATATAAAAATAAATGAAGTACT
>DAOVJU010000527.1 GCA_030632095.1 Chlorobiota bacterium | reverse complement strand
GGAACAGATCAAGGAAAATATTGATAAATTCTTTGGAACTGATACAAAAAGCGTATTGCATTATCATTTTAAAAATGCTAAAGGAAATATTGATAAATTCAAAGCCTATCTTGAGAATTGGTATGATGATGTAATGGATAGAGCTACAGGATGGTATAAAAGAAGAGTTCAATATATAATTTTAGTAATCGGGCTTATAATCAGCATTATTTTTAATGCAGATACTTTTGCTATTATAAAAAAACTTGCTGATGATCCTGAAGCAAGAAAACAAGCAGTTGTATTAGCTGAAAACTATAGAGATAATTTAATTTCAACATCTGAAAGTTCAATAATTAAAACAGACAGCAGTGATTTTAATAAATATGCTTTTAATATTAAAATCATGCTTAATGATAATAGTACATCAAGAGATAGTGCTATTATATTAAAAATTGATTCATTAAATTCAGAAATCGATTATTTAATTAAAAATGAACTCAACAATATTACTTCTGTTCTTGGAATGGGATGGATAAATGTTTCAAAAAATTTAAATAAAAGTTATAAATCCAAATTATGGGCATGGGTAGTTTATATCAGCTCAAAAATACCTGGCTGGATAATAACAGCATTTGCAATATCACTCGGGGCTCCCTTTTGGTTCGATATTTTGAATAAAGTGATAAAAGTAAGGAGTACAGGAAAGAGACCGGAACCCAGCAAATTCTCTGATTAACCGAATGATTAAAACACCATACTTATTAAGCATTTGTATTTGAAGTTGTATAACGAAAAAAAGTATTACTATTAAGAAAATATATCTTCCTTTCGATATATTTATATGTTATGGTGCATTGTAATACAATAAGAGGAATTTCATATATGTTAACGTTAAATTTAAAACAATGAAAAAAATATTTCTATTTCTAATAAGTTTTTTTATCTCAAATTTATTTTCTTTCATTTCTTACGGGAAAAGTAATGAACAGGATTCAATTTTTATTGAGGCAGAAAATTATGATGAAGCAATTGGTCTAATAAGACTGGAAGCAAAACCAAATGCATCTGGTGGATATTGTGTACATATTGGTCCTGATTCTAACATTGAAAGTGAAGGAATAGGTAGTGCTGTCATTTTTAATTTTTCAATTGAAAATGATTTTTGTATGGGAGTATTTGAAGTACGTTATTCTGATGATGTTCAGGGTAATATTATCCATGTTTATTTAGATAATGTGAAAAAAGGATGTTTTAAGACAGAAAATTATGGAGGATGGAATGATTTTGAATGGGATAATCAAAAAATAAATCTTGGACATATAAACAATGGCTTACATACTATAAAATTAGAAATGTCAAAAGGAGGTAGCTGGGGTGTTAATTTAGATTGTTACAAAATAACAAATGTAGAACCAGTTGATGAAGTAACCGGAGCATATGATTATATTGAAAGTCTAATAAATACAAGTACTGGATTGGTTAATGGGGCTGATTATGATGATAATTTTACTACAGTTTATAAAAACGCACTTGCTGCTATGGCTTTTATTCATGAGAATGACACAGCATTAGCTGAAGGGATTTTTAATTTCTTCAAATCAGTATTAGATACAACTAATGATTTCAATGGGTTTAATAAGAATTGGGATCCTGCAACCGGAAACGAATTAGCAAAGGATTATTGGGAAGGTGATAATGCCTTTCTTTTACTTGCTTTAAATTATTATAATAAAGTTACCGGAAGTTTTGGAGATTATAAAACAATGGTTGATTCAATAGTAAAGTGGCTACCTGAAAGAGTTGATAGTGTTGAAATTGCTGAAGGTTTTGCAAATATGTTTGCAGCTTTGAAGCCTTTTGAAGATTCTGTTCATGGTATGGATGATATTTTAGATACACTTGAAAGTAAATTCTATGAAACAGTAGACTTTCAAGAGGTTTTAGATCATACAGAAAGAGCAGCTTTATGTTTTTCTGATGATAGTGGATTTACCTATATAGATACTTTTAAAAGAACTGAAACCTGGAAATATAATGATACAGTAATTAATGCGCTAGCTGCATTTTCAGGGGAAGAGTTTATTAATGTTGAAATAAGTGCCCAGATGCTGCTTGCATGGGAAATACGAAAATTATATTTAACAACTGATTTATCATATCTTGAAGATGAACTTGAAAAACTATGGCTTTTGTCTGAAAGCGCACCTGAAATAATAGCATATGGATTACCCTATTATTTAGATGAACGTGGATGGCCTAGTAGTTGGGATGAATCGATAATTGATCCTCCATGTTATATGTTATTTTATTACTGGCACTTCAATCCTATGGCAAACTTTCCTAAGACTTGTCAAATAAACGCTTCTGTTAATATTAATGAAGGAGGAGGCGTTTCAGGTTATGGGTTATATAATCTTGGTGATACAGTAATTGTCACAGCAATACAAAATGAAGGATATGAATTTGTTAATTGGACACAAAATGATAGCATAATTGATACTAATACGACTTACACTTTTGTTGCAACTGAAGACAGGAATTTAGTAGCTAATTTTACGCTAGTGGATAAAATATTTAATAATTATGACAAAATAAATATTAAAATACATCCAAATCCTGTAAATAATGTTTTAAATATAATAGGTTTAGATAGAAATTCAACTCTTACTATTTATAGTATTTCAGGAAAACATATAAAACAATTAAACATAAATAGTAACATTAAATCTGTAGACATATCGGATTTATCGAAAGGTATTTTTATTATCAAATTAGTAAATGATAGATATATAATTACTAAGAAATTAATTAAACAATAGAAATATATTTATGATATTATAGATCAATAATTTGACAAAACAGAATAATAAGACATATCAAAAAT
>DAOVJU010000395.1 GCA_030632095.1 Chlorobiota bacterium | reverse complement strand
CATTACTATTGTTCGGTTTAACTATCTGCCACAACTTTTTGAGAAGTTAGCATATTTTTACATCACTAAATATATATACATGTTGTTTTTAAAAACCACTTGTAGGTTAAAACTTGCATGTTTTACGAGTAAAATTTATAAAGGTTTTTGAAGAAAAATATTTAAATCACATTCTGCAATACATTCATCTTTAAGAAAAACTTCTCCATGAACCACCGAAGCACCTAACAGATTTGAAATTACTGTTATTTCTGTATGAATCTTATTTCCGATGCAAGGTAATCTGTAAATAGTACACCTTTTAACAGCGCCAATGAAACCAAGCGGAACAGGTTGATTTTTAACTTTACAATCGTATCCAATGCCTGCTGCTGCTGATTGAGCTATATTTTCAATAAGTCCGCTTTCTTGTAAAAAACTGTTTTTAACAAGTGGATTATCCTCTTTTATTGTAAAGCCTGTTCGAACTACCTCCTGATTTGATTCATATAATGTATCAATCATAGTGAATGGAGGTTGCTGCGGAATTATTGTAAATATTTCTTCTCCTGCTAATAAAGGCTTTTGCATAGTTATTATAAAATATTACTTTTCTGCAAATCTTTATTTTGAATTTTGCCTGTCGGCAGGCTTATTTCCAGTTTTGGTCATTGATATTTTTGTCATTGGAATTTATTTGTTATTTGTTATTCTCTTGTTTGCAGTTTCTTTACGTTAAGTTTATTTCGGAACACATTTAAATAATGTGTGACTTATGCCAATATTTTCAATAACCTGGTCAACCTTCATTCCTGCTTTTTCTACCAATTTAAACATATCATCAGAATGGTACATTTGGCTGCAACCATTTGCTAAACATGTAAAATATAGTGTTGTTGCATGTAAGCTGTAAGTAGATGCCGGGTATTTTTGCTTATCCCAGTATGTTTCAAGAATGTATGCTACACCATTTTCTTTTAATGCTACTTTAGCTTTTTTAAGCAGTTCAACAATATCTTCCTGTGAAAAGCAATCTAAAAACTGGCTCATCCAAACAATATCATATCCTTTGGGATAAACCTTAGAATGATCAAGCAAATTTATCGGATAGCCATTAATACGATCCTGGTATCCGTTTTCCTTTATATTTTCATATGCTTTTTCAAGCTGTCCGGGCAAATCTAATATGGTTATCTTAACATCATTTCTATATTCAGCACATTTAATTGAAAATTTGCCTGTATTTCCACCAACATCTAATACTTTAGCAGGATTATCCTTAAATAGAAGAGGTAGTATTTCAGGAAAAGCTATATCTGAATAATAATGATCAAATTCAAACCAGCTCTCCTGAACTTTTGGAGGAAGTTTTGAAAGTGCTTCATATATAGTTTCCCATTCACCAAAAAATTTCAATCCTTCAGGTTTACCATTTTTTATAGATTCCTCGAGCTTAAAAAAACCAAGATAATTTACATCGTGCGTAAAATCCATGTTTACCCTGGTTAAATCATCTCTTAGGATAAACCACCCGGTTTTAGTAACAAAAAATTGACACTCTTTCACATAAACCATTTCAAGGCTAATGCCAGCTTCGAGTAATACTTTTGCGCCATAATTGGAGATATTACATTTTTCCGCGACTTGCTCAATAGTTAATCCTTCCTTCCTGTTTTGTTCAAGTATTTCAAGAATACCTAAATTTCTTAATGCTCTTGCGGCCTGGAACATTATTGGTGCAAATGCAATTTTTTGTGCATCGAATTTTGCTTGCACTGCTGACTTATTGTCTAATCCGTAATTCATTTTATTCAATTTTCCACAATTGATAATAATTGTACCATTGCAATGGATACTTTTTTAATATGCTTTCTAAATCATTTACATAATCCTGAACCATAATTTTCAATTCAGATTTTCGTGTGGATAACTTTGATGGGTATTTAAATATTTTAGGTTTTGTCGCATACAAATGATAATGTGTAAGAGTTTCTTTCATTGCAAAGACACAAGTTACAGGTGTACCATATTTGCTCGCAAGGTAAAGGGGCCCGGTTGGAAAAACAGCCGGATATCCTAGGAAATTACAAGTAATTGTGTTTTTGCTTCCTGGCAGGAAGCGGTCTCCATGCATAGCAATAATTTCCTTTTTCTTAAAAGCTAATTCTATTTTATGAAGGTATGAATAGTCGTTATCGCTTATAAAAATAGCTTCAATATTTTTATTTTGCATTATTGAGTCGAGGTAATCCTTTATTGCAGTTCGCTCTCCATCGTACATTACGAAATTCACTTTGCAATTGATCTTTTCGAGAAGCTGACCGGCAATTTCCCAATTTCCCACATGCGCACCAAGAAGTACCCCGCCTGTTTTATTCTTAGCCATTTCATGAATGTAATTCTCACCCTCGAAATTGAAGCTATATTTGCTGCTAAAACCGGATAATATTGTCATTTTATCGATAAGTACCTGTCCGAAAGAGCAAAAATTACGGTATATTGACAAATAGGTTTTGAATTTTCCATAACCGTGTATTTGTCTGAAATAGAAAAAAATACCTTTTTTATCAGCAAATAAAAAATAATAAAATACAACGAAATTGAGAATAAAATACGCTACCTTAACATTGAGATATTTTAAGATCAGTACAAATATTTTATACCCTAAAAGTCCGCCTTTGGTCTTTCCGTCCCAGGAAGCCATTAATTATTATTCACTTTGTTGAGAATATAGTTATATAGATCGTCTAATGTTCTGACACCAACCATTTCTTCACCAACTACTTTGAATCCAAATTCTTTTTCGATAACAACGGCAATATCAATAAAATCAAGACTTTCGATTTCGAGATCATCTTTTAGTTGGGCTCCAGGTTTAATTTGTTCCTCTTCCAACTCAAATTCATCAATTAAGAATTCATTAACTATTATTGCAACTTTTTCCTTCAGCATGTTTTCATTTTTTTTCCAGAACAAAAATACAAAATTACTTTAATTTACGAATAATAAGTGATGAATTTGTTCCACCAAATCCAAATGAATTTGAAAGAAATGTATCAATAGCTTGTGTTTTAGCAGAAGAAATAATATTTATTTTTTTAGAATGTTCATCGGGAGTTTCAAAATTAATATTTGGTGCAATAAACGAATTTTGCATCATCAGCATAGAATAAATTACCTCACTTGCGCCCCCCATCCACATTTCATGGCCAGTCATTGATTTTGTTGATGAAACAGGTATATTGTGTTTCCCGAAAACTTTATAAATAGCCTGGGCTTCATTACCATCGCCTACTGGTGTAGCTGTAGCGTGTGCATTAATATAATCTATTTCTCCAGCATTTATTCCTGCATCCCTTAAACACATATAAAGTGACCGCACCGGCCCATCAACATTTGGAACAGACAGATGATCACCATTGGATGAAAAGCCATAACCTATCACTTCAGCAAGTATATTAGCCCCTCTCTTTTTTGCTGACTCATAGCTTTCAAGGATTACGGTTGCCCCGCCTCCACTTGGTACAAGGCCATCCCTGTTTGCATCGAAAGGCCTGGAAGCTTTCGTTGGTTCGTCCTCCCTAATAGAAAATGCACTCAGGCCATCAAAACTTGCCATTGAATAAGGATTTATCTCTTGTGCACCACCACAAATAATCATTTTTTGAAGTCCGCTTTTTATCAGGTGATAACCAAGCCCTATTGCATGAGATCCACTTGCACATGCTGCACTAACAGTAAAATTTATTCCCTTAAGCTTGAAAATTACCGAAAGGTTCATAGTAATGGTAGAGTTCATCGATTGAAATATAGATCCTGATCCCAGCAATGTAGTATCTTTCTTTTCACGAAATGTTTCAACACTTTCAATTACGGGTACTGTTGAACTGTCGTTCCCATAAATCATTCCTGCCTCAATTATATCAAGATAGTCCTGGTCAATTTTTGCAAGCTTAAGAGCTTCAATAGTTGCCAGGTAAGCGTATTCACCCTGTTCTGGCAATCCAATCCTCATTCTTCTTGGCAAAATCCCTTTAAGTTGTGGCCGTTCGATAACTCCTGTAAGGCCTGAACGAAAGCCCATGTCTTTTCTGTCCTGATCGAAACCGATTCCAGATTTACCATTTTCTAAAGATACTAATACTTCCTCTAAATTTTTTCCAAGAGTTGAATAAATACCCATTCCGGTTATTACTACTT